>JAQGHS010000834.1 GCA_028291605.1 Planctomycetaceae bacterium
CTCCTCGTTGAGCGGACTCCCGACTCAGAGAGTCGGGCTACGATCGGACGCGAACTGGAAGAACCGGCGGCTAGCGCCGTACCGCTCACGAGTCTGACCACAAGGTGGGTACCCTATGGCTTAGCGCTGGCGGGCGAGTTCCAGATAGGCATCATATCGCGCCCGAATCTCGGTCACGCTATCATTTCCGAATTTTTCCAGAAATGCCTGAGCCACGGTCAACGCGACGACGCTTTCGACGATCACACTGGCCGCGGCGAGAGCACAAACATCACTGCGTTCATAGGCTGCGTTTTCTGTCTCCTTGGTCTTCAGATTGATCGAATCGAGCGGCTTTCTCAGCGTGCTGATGGGCTTCTTCGCAGCACGAATCACCAGCGGTTGCCCATTGGTCATGCCTGCTTCCAATCCACCTGCATTGTTGGTCGGCCGCACATAACCCAGCGTGGTGTCACCCTTATGGGCGGGATCAAACTGAATCGGATCATGCACCCGCGAACCGGGTCGCCGAGCCGCTTCGAAGCCGAGTCCAATTTCCACACCCTTGATCGCTTGAATGCTCATTACGGCTTGCGCGAGCAACCCATCGAGTTTGCGGTCCCATTGTGCGTGCGTCCCCAAACCAAACGGCAGGCCCTCGACGCAGACCTCGATGATGCCTCCGAGCGTGTCACCGTCTTGGGTGGCCTGGTCAACGCGGGCCACGATCGCCTTATCGGCTTCGGGGTCCAGAGTGTACATCGGGCTGGCATCGCGGATGGCTCGCAACTCGTCAAACGTTCCTGTTCGCGGGGTCGTTTTGATCTGTTCGAGTTCCAGAACGTATCCAAACACAGTGATCCCGAACAACCCCAGCAATTGTTGCGATAACGCTCCAGCAGCCACTCGGACCGCAGTTTCACGAGCACTCGCCCGTTCCAGAATCCCGCGTACGGAACCGAGATACTTCATCGCTCCGGAGAGATCTCCGTGACCGGGACGCGGCCGATCGATCTCCTTCAGCCGTTCGAGCTTATAGTCGCTGTTGATGACAGCCAAAGTAATCGGACTGCCGAGGGTCGTGCCTTGCCAGATCCCCGTCTGAATATCGACTTCATCGACTTCCAGCTTCATCCGTCCGCCGCGTCCGTACCCTCCCTGGCGACGCTTCAATTCGACATTGATCGACGGCGCATCGATCTTCAGACCGGCGGGAAATCCATCCAGAATGGCCAACAAGGTTTTGCCGTGGGATTCTCCGGCAGTGAGCAAACGTAACATGGAGTGCGATTTCAAAAGGTAGGAGTATCGATCAGGGGTCGGGCGTACGAGTTTTCGAAATTGGCGGCCTTCGAGCCACGTTGCCGGACGGTGACTTGTAGTCCCGGAGGGACGGCCGGATAAAGCCTGGGGCGGAAGCCCCAGGACCCGGCACAAGAGAGATACCCTAGCCCCGGAGGGGCGACCCTCAATCCGCCAACAACGACGGGGTCGCCCCTCCGGGGCTTGGATTTTCTCCTGTGCCACGACCTGGGGCTTCCGCCCCAGGCTTTGTCCGGTCGCCCCATCCGGGGCTAAGTACCGATCGGGGGTCGGGCCTACGATTTTTCGATATTGGCCGAGGTGATTCGGTTAGCAATGACTGATTTGGGGCGGCCAATTTCGAAAACTCGTACGCCCGACCCTTTGCGTTTCTAATTTGTAACACAGGTATCGGGGGTTGCGAAACTGCAGATCAGAGCCACGGGAAGGTTTCGTCGGTCAGGATTTCATAGGCTTCAATGTATTTTTCGCGGGTCTTGGTGACGATTTCCTCGGGAATTTCGGGTGGCGGGCTGTTCTTGTCCCAGCCGGTGGTTTCCAGCCAGTCGCGGACAAATTGCTTGTCGAATGACGGCTGACCGCGGCCGGGAGCGTATTTGTTCGCTGGCCAAAACCGTGAGCTGTCCGGGGTTAAAACCTCATCAATGAGGTAGATTTGGTCTCCAATGTGTCCGAATTCGAACTTCGTGTCGGCGATGATAATTCCCCGCAGCCGGGCGAAATCGGAAGCTTGGTCGTAGATTTGGAGGCTCAACTCTCGTAGCGTTTCGGCCGTATCCGCACCGACGATCTCGCACATGGTCTCGAACGAGATATTCATGTCGTGCCCCGATTCCGCCTTGGTGGCTGGCGTGAAAATCGGTTCGGGCAGCATCTCACTTTCCCGCAAACCCGGCGGCAGGGTGATGCCGCAGACCTTGCCGGAAGCCTGATATTCCTTCCAGCCGGATCCCGAAAGGTACCCGCGGACGACGCATTCCACTGGAAAAACCGTGGTGCGGCGGACAACCATGCTCCGGCCGGCCAATTCTTCGCGGTTCACCGCGGGGGGCAGCGGGAGGTCGTTGACGTCCATGCTGAGGAGGTGATTGGGGACATGCAGGCGTTGAAACCAGAATTGGCTGATTTGCGTCAGGACGCGACCTTTGTCGGGGATTCCGGTCGGCAAAACCCAATCAAACGCACTAATCCGGTCCGTCGCGATCAATAGCAACCGGTCGCCGAATTCGTACAAATCGCGGACCTTGCCACGTCGCGGAGTCAGACCGGGAAAATCGGTCGATAATAACGGCTTGGAAGACATAAAACTCAATCAATATGGATGTTCGCGACGATCACAGTTCGGGAGGAAGTTTGCCAGACAATCTGGTGCCCTGCCCGATCATGATTCACAGTGCCGTCGATTTTGGGTACATTTGACCACAGCTTCGTCGGTGAAGTCGTAATCTACCGATCCCGTGATGATATCGCCCGCTTCTTGAACCTCAACGGGGCGACGCTTAGAATCACAGGATTGGGGCATTTATAGTTGTCGGCGATACCAGCTCGCAGCGCCAGCGGGTGCATCTCTTCGAAAATCAAAGGCATGCATTCGCTGGCGCTGCGAGCTAATATCGCGGTCAACGAAACAGCCGAAAAGTTTGCATAGTTTAATCAGAATTGAACAGGGCGGCTCCCACCAGCACTCGGTCGCCCTCAACCAATTCCCGGAACCCATTGTTGTTGCTGGAATGAGATCGGATTAGGAATCAACTATGGGAGTCCTGCGATTCCTGATCCAGCCGGCCTCGCTCTTGGATTCGTGGCCTGAGGCCCATCGCGCCTACATTTCCGGGTTCGATCAATCGGTCCATACGACCCGAGTGGAATTCGAAGACAATCTGCTGGTTTGCCGCCGGCAGGTCTCCGAGAGCGGCAAGTTGAATGTCGCCTGGCCCGTGGCAGGTTTCGGTAAACCGATGGTCAGCACTGCGTCTTTGCCTGAACGGCAGACGCCATATCTGCTGCCACTGGAGTTGGCTCGTGGCAAGATCGTGCAGCTGCGGAACCAACTTGCCGCCTGGGATGCCGCCGGGATGCAGACGCCGGTGGGTTATGCCAGTCTGAGTTCCGAGGCCCACTCGTTATTCGCCAAAGCTGTGGGCGCGCAGTCGGATTTGAAACTCTGTGGTGAGCTTGCCGATCAAGCCTTGCAACGAGCCTTTCAAGCGGCGGAACTGCTGACCCAATCGTATGCTCAGCAAAGCCTGTCTGTGCGCCATCGTCGTTATTCGCAGATCCCGACCCTGGTCGGGGCCTATCTGCCGAACGACCTGGATGGACCCTGGCAGCCGCACTATCTGGATGCTTTCAACACGGGTGCGGTCTCGGTCAAATGGCGGAACATTGAACCAGTCGAAGGAGAATATCACTGGGAACTCTTCGATGCCCAGGTCGACTGGTGCGAAGATAACCGCCTGGTTGTCCGTGGTGGCCCGCTGCTCGATCTAGCGCCGCAAGGGATGCCCGACTGGTTGATGCGCTGGGAAAGCGACATCTGGAACCTGCAGAGCTTTGTGTGCGACTTTGTCGAAACGGCCATTCGCCGCTATCAGGGGCGAGTCCGCATGTGGGAAGTCGCGGCCCGCGGCAACAGCGGCGGCGGCATGGCGATCACCGAGGAGAACCGTCTGGGGCTGGTGGCCAAGGCCCTGGAGATTGCCCGACAGGTCGACGAAGAAGCGCAGTTGTTTATCCGCATCGATCAACCGTGGGCCGAATATCAGGCCCGCGGGCAGCATCGACTATCGCCCATGCAGTTCGCCGACGGTCTGATTCGGGCGGGACTGGGGTTGTCGGGAATCAACCTGGAGATCGCGGTGGGGTATGCCCCGCGTGGCTCGGCGTCGCGAGATCTGCTGGATTATTCCCGCATGATTGACATGTGGAGCGTGCTCGGTCTGCCGCTGCATATCACCTTGGCGTTCCCGTCGGCATCAGGCATCGACCAGCTGGCGAATTGCGATCTGGAAGTCGAGCCCTCCAACTGGAAGTACCCGTGGTCAGAAGAAGCCCAGGCCGAGTGGATCGATCTCTACCTGCCGTTGTTGATCGCCAAGCCCGCCGTGACGGGGGTCTTCTGGAATCATCTCAGCGACGCGTCACCGCACATCTTCCCCTTCGCCGGCCTGATCAACGCCGCCGGCACGCCTAAACCGGCACTGCAGCGGATCGCACGGCATAGGCAGAACTATCTGAAATAGGGAAGAAGAGTTTTTAGCCACGGATTAACACAGATTAAACACGGATAAAGACAGGCAAATGTAAGCCAGTTGGCGATCCGAAACGTTTTCAAATTGTCTGCCTGGCAATTCTCCAAGCGGCTTCACATACGGTGACCCAATCCGTGTTTCATCTGTGTTAATCCGTGGCTAAAAATCTTCCTTCCTTTAAGACCAAATCGGCAGCTTCGGAAAGTTCTCCCCAAGAATCTCGCGGCTCGAGACTCCCAGCCAGTCATCCAGCAGCGTGGCATAAATGCTCCGGAAATCGGTGTGGAATTTCAGGTCTCCGTCGTCGAGATCGGTCAAGCTGGGGTGAGCTCCGTGGACTCCCGCTTTGACTTTGCCTCCAGTCAGAAATACCGGCCCGGCAGCTCCGTGTTCTGTCCCTTGGGATCCATTTTCTTTCACGCGGCGGCCAAATTCCGAGAACGTCAGAGCGACCACTCTCTGGTCGTGTCCGTGGTGTTTCAAGTCGGCATGAAAGGCGGCGAGACTCGTCGACAGTTCCGCCAGTAGTTCGGGGTGCGACTTGGGTTGATCGGCGTGAGTGTCAAATCCGCCCAGCGACGTGAAATAGATCCGTTCCGAAACGTCAGCGTCGATCAACTGAGCAATCAACTTCAATTGCCGGGCCAGTGGTTTGGTCGGATAGTTCACCGGCGTGTCATAGCTCTGATTGACGCGTCTCAAACTGGCCGCCGAGCGATACGACTGCAGGGCAGACTTGCGCAACAGGTCGCGCAGGCTGCCCGTTTCGGTCTCTTTCGTCGAGACGGCCAGTTGTTCAATGACTTTGCGTTTGGCCGGATCGTCCCCTTTTTCGGCGACCTTCAACTGATAATCGGCTAGCGAATTGAGCGCAGGTGCCGGGCCAGTCGGTCCTTTCAAACACAGCGGAGCCGGATCGGTTCCAATCTGAAGCGCGGTCCCCGCCGTACCGAGCAGCGGCGCCGTTCGACCCAGCCAACCATACGATTGAGTCGTCGCAGCGGTCGCCTTATGCCAGATATCCATCGATTCGAAATGGGAGCGGTTCGGCTGCGGATAGCCAACTCCTTGCAGCAGGGTGAGCTGATTTTGCTGCAGCAGTTCTGAGAACCCAGCGGCCGTAGGATAGAACCCCACGTCATCGTTGATCTTCCGAACTTGCGACAGATCCGGCTTGAGGGCCGTACGTGCCGCAGCATAGGCCGGATCACGTAAAGGAATCACAGTATTAAGTCCGTCATTGCCACCCGCCAACTGCACAATGACCAGGATCGTCTGTTTGCCACCCGGCTGGTTACTGGCCGGTGCCGCAAGGGCCGCAGCCTGAAAAATCCCCGGCGCCGCGGCACCGATCGATACCCCCAGGAATTCGCGTCGAGAAAAATGCATGCAATGTTCCTTCGAGTGAAGTATCGGGCTTTCACAGGCGATGGATAAAACAACAACAAAATATTGGAACACTAATCTTCGCTAATTAACACTAATTAAAAATGCTTGAAGGCGAAATTTCAACGGACTCACGTCAATGATTTCTCCGATCTTAATCAGTGTTGATTAGCGTAGATTAGTGTTCCCAAAAAATTCCTACACTTATCCCAATTGAAACTCCGGTACCGTCAGGGCCAGATGCGCCGCTGTGCGGGCCAACGCTCCCTCCACGCTGCGGGCCGACCGAAATTCCTGTTGGAGTCGTCCACGTTCAGACGCAATCTGTTCTGTAATTTGCCGTAATACGGCCTCTTCGATCTGCTGATGGAAGAGGTGAGTGAAATAGCGCGCGATGGCCTCATCCGTCAGCGGTTGGCCAGTCGGCAGCAATCGCGCCGGATCCGATCGCCCGCCAAGTCCGGTGCCTCGAGTCAGCTCGAAGGAGAGATTCTGCCGGAACAACAAACCCGTCGAACTGATCCACCGTTCGCCCCCTTCCCAGCCTTTCACGCTGGGGGGATAAAACAGCCCCTGCCCCAACTGATCGCAGAATTCGGCCAGCTTGATCGGACTGACCGCGCCGTTTAGCGACTTCACCGTCCCGACCACAAAATCAACGGGGCTCTTCACCCGCTGCCCGATCGCCGCCGGTGAGAAGAACACCCAGCTCGACAGCATCCGTTCGACCAGCCATCCAATGTCATAGTTCCGGCTGCGAAAACCATCTGCCAGCGGTGCGATGTAGGCGGGATCGAGAGTGACGGTTTCGCTCACCAGATACCGGAACAGTTTTTGAACGATGAACTCGGCACAGGCCGGTTGAGCCAGGCAGATCCGGACAATATCGCCTGCGTGAAAATTTCCGGTCTCGCCGAGAACCGTCTTTTCGCCCGCGTCGTGCTGTTCGGGGTCGAAGTGAGCCTTCCCATTGCGAACTGACCAGCCCGTAAGGGCCCGCGAGGATTCCTTGATATCTTGTTCGGTGTAATGACCGACACCCAGGCCGAAGAGTTCAAACAGTTCACGGCCGTAGTTTTCATTCGGCTGGCCTTTGCGATTGGACTGCGAATCGAGCCAGATCAGCATGGCCGGATCGCGCGTCATCGCCTGCAACAAGTCGTCGAAATGACCCAGTGCATGTTGTCGCAGCGTGTCATTCTGCTGCTGCATCAGCCGCAGGTCGTTGACCTTCGCATTGGATGTCGCGAAATGGTTGTGCCAGAATAGGGCCAGACGTTCCTGTAAAGGATGCGGCGAGTGGAGCATCCGATAGATCCACAATCCCTTCAACTGCTGCGGATCATTGCTGGTGAGCACCCCTTCGCGGAGTTTTGAAATCTCGGATTCAAAGGCCGCTTGTCCCGGCCCGCCGTCCAGCAGCAATCGAATTAATTCGGCAGGCGTGGACTTCAACCCGCGCTCAATTTGCTCGGCGCTCGCCCCGCCCGAAGCGCGACGCCAAAGATGGGCGACCTTCACGTCGTCCCAGAGATTGCCGGGATTGGGGAAGTAAGACGTCCACGCGACATCAGGTCGCAGCCGTCGCAATGCTTGTTCTGCTGTCGACATGGTGCGAACCCTTGGCCGTATCAGCCGGAACGCGTTAGCGTCCGGTTCGAAAACAGTGTTGAGTTGATTGTAAATCCGAACCGTGGGCTAGCGCCCAGCGGCTGATTGCGATGGTATTTCAATGCGATAACCAAACCCCTGCTCATCGAATCCCGCTTCGACTCGCAACGCGCCCAATGCTGCAACAAGTTGCTTCAACAACGCGAGTTCCTGTTCGGCTTCGGCGATCGTCAGACCGTTATTCAAGACTGCACCCCGAACGGCCAGACCGTGGATGTCGTCCACGAGTGCTGCCAGTTCGGTGAACTTTACTACTTGGCGTTCAGTCGGACCTGGAGCGGTCGAGGTTGAGTTGGTGGGCACACTCTGCAGTCGGTCCAGTTCATCAATCAAACTTCGCACGAGCGCCGCCGTCGACCCGACAATCAAGTGCCCGCGAGTGATCGCATAGGTCGGTTCGAAATTGTAACGCACCCGGTCACTGTTCATGACGGCCGCCGCGTCCTCGGTGAACTTGAGGACCGTGACCTCGGCCGATTTATATTGGGTGTTCTGTGAGATCATCTTCTGCGTGATGGCGACGACTCCCAGAATTCGCTGAATCGGCGGCAGGACTTTGTCTCGAAACTCTTTGTCATCACGCAGATCAATGACCGCTGCGAAGTTGGGCAATCGATCGGTGATGGCAACGCGATAGGCGCTCGGGCCCGGCCGCGTCACAACCAGCCGCAAGTGTGGCCCGATGAGCCGCAAGAAATCGACCGCCGAATAACCCAGGTTTCCGTCTTGCGTCGATGCCAGTTGTTTTTCGAGCTTACTGACCTCATTCGGCAGCGGAACGTCATTCCGGCGCTCCCACATTTTCCAGTAGTCGCGATACCAACTCGCGGAATAGATCAACTGCGCAGGTTCGAGTAGGGGAGCCGCCGCGACGTTTGGTTCGCTCGCGAAATAGCCGACCGTTCCGGGAGTGATGTCACCCGCAAGCTTGGGAAATCGCAGGTTGGCACGCACGCTATCACCCGCCAGACTCAGTTCGGCGGTGACCTGCGGGCTGCGATGAATCAGATCCAGCCAACCCGCGGCCAGAATGACAGGTCCCGGTTCCTTAGGAGGCCATTTGAACGCGGCCGGGAATCCGGGCAATTGCTGGATGCGGGGCAGATCGAGCGCCACTCGGAGGGCAGTTCCGTCGGCGATTGGTTCGGTCAATAGAGCTGATAGTCCCGCAGTCGTTGCCGGTGTGCGACCATCGAGCCGATCGAGCATCCCCTGCAGGCTGGCCTCGCGGTTGGACAGCAGCCAGCGTGGACCGGCCACCGCATAGAACGCTTCGCCGAGTTGATAGTAAGTGTGCTGGTGATGAGTGCGGGGAGTAGGATCAGGCAATGTAATTCCGCGACCGGCGACAATGCGGCCAATCAAACTGAGAGTCACGGCGGGTAGCTTCGCGACTCGCTCGGCATCGTGGCCGTGGACGATCACGCAGATCTCGGGGGGAGTCCCCTCACCCACAGAGACCCAGATGCCCTCGCCGAGGCAGGTGTCGAGAATCTTATCGAGCGGGATTCCCAGTTGAGATTCGAAGTGCTGGATGCCATCGCGAATGAGGTCGAAATCGGGATTGCCGAGTGCATCCTGAAAGGCCCGGCTCTGTTTGAGGATCGCCAATCCACGCAGAATCAAACCGTGTTGGAAGATGGCTTGAGGCTGGCGGAGTTCGGCCACAACAGCCGAGTTGCCAGGCAACAAGTTGGGGGTAGACAGATCCGCAGCCAATGTCGCAGAGATTGAGGCACCGAAGACCACGCAGGCGACAAACAGACGGTAGAGAGTCGTTGATCGCTCTGCGATCATAACGCCTGCGGAGTAGCGAGCCTGAAGCATATTCGACCCTCAACTCTGGTCCCACCCGGGTACTGCGAGCGCGTTTCGTTCGCGGAGCGAACAACGACTATCCAGAACGGCCGCACTCTGATGATACCGCGGGGGACCAGTGGAGGTTTCAAATCTGCCGTAGGATGGGCACTCTTGCCCGTCTTTCATGGAATACAAGCTCGAAGCGCAAGCGAGTGCATTTCCCTCGAATGAAAGATCGGAATGCACTCGCTTGCGCTTCGAGCTTGTATTTGCCGGTCGCTACGTGACCGGCGGATGTGTGTCCAAACCTTTGTCAAACACACGATGAGATACCAAAAGAGACGGGCAAGAGTGCCCATCTTACACAGGAAAACTGATCGCTACTTCGCTTTCCGCTCGCGAAACAGCTTGCGGAAGCTGGACTTCGGAACGGCGGGAAGTTCCCGCTGTTTTCCCCATGGGTTTAATGAGTTATAGACCATCCAGCGCGGCATGATCGACAGGCTTAGACGGGCTGTCTTTCCTAGGACCGCATAGAGCCCGGGATGGCGGAAGACAAACGCCGCGACCTTCATCGCGACACGTTTCGTCCAGGGCAGCAAGCCCAGTCGGACGAGTTCATGCCGCCACGTGAGCAACTGATTGTGCAGATCGATCTTCACCGGGCAGACGTCAGTGCACGAGGCACACAGGCTGCAGGCGTGGGGTAACGTCTTGTATTTCTTGGGATCGCTGCTCGGCGCGAGGATTGAACCGATGGGACCGGGAACGACGCTCCCGTAGCTATGGCCGCCGCTGCGGCGATAGACGGGACACGTATTCATACAGGCGCCGCAACGAATGCAGTTCAACGATCGGCGGAATTCTTCGCGGCCCAGGATCGCGCTGCGGCCATTGTCAACCATGACGATGTGCATCTCACCGCCGCGCACTGGCCCATGAAAATGCGACGAGTAGGTCGTGATGGGCTGGCCGGTCGCAGAGCGTGCCAGCAATCGCAGAAAGACACTCAAGTCCTGTGCTCGAGGGATCAGTTTCTCGATTCCCATGCACGCAATGTGGAGCTTGGGTAGCGATGATCCCAGGTCGGCATTCCCCTCGTTCGTGCAGACCACGAAGCCGCCTGTTTCCGCGATGGCGAAGTTAACCCCTGTAATCCCGGCATCGGCTCGCATGAATTTTTCGCGCAGATGGGCCCGTGCAGCTTCCGCGAGATATTTCGGATCGGTGGCTCCTTTCTCAGTGCCGAGGTTCTGATGAAAGAGTTCGCCGATTTCTTCACGCTTCCAGTGAATGCAAGGGAGCACGATGTGGCTCGGGGGTTCGTTCGCCATCTGGACGATGCGTTCGCCGAGATCGGTATCGATGACTTCCATTCCATGCCGTTCCAGGAACGGATTGAGATGGCATTCTTCGGTCAGCATCGACTTGCTTTTGACGACCTTTTTTACGCCGTGCTGCTGTAAGAGGCCCAGCACAATATCGTTGTGCTCGGCGGCGTCACGAGCCCAATGGACTTTGACCCCCAGCCGATTCGCGTTCTTCTCGAATTGTTCGAGATAATCAGCGAGATTCGCGGCCACATTCGCTTTAATGGCACTGGCGGTCTCGCGCAGATGTTCCCATTCCGGCAAGGCTTGAGCGGCCCGATCTCGTTTCACGCGGACGAACCACAGCGTTTCGTCATGCCAATGGCTGCGGGCGTCATCTTTCACGAATTTTGCGGCGCGGGACGGGTGGTCGATGACTGTCAGAGAGTGACTCATGGAAGGCTGGGTGTTTGCTTTTCAGAGTAGGACTTGGTGATTCTGGATGGCGCGTGGGGACTCACTCGCAATTATAGCGGGTTGGGGCAGTTGTTGAACCTCTCGGGATGTAGTCATTGGCGAGTGATCAAGGGTCGGGCGTACGAATTTTCGAAATTGGCCGCCCCAAAAATTCGCTTGCAGATCAATGTGGAGTCGGCCAATATCGAAAAGTCGTAGGCCCGACCCCCGGGCAACCAGCGACGATCGAAAACAGGGACAAGAGGGAGCGAATTCTGGAGCACTGATCTTCGCTAATTAACCCTGATTCGGAAAATCAACATTTCCCGGTCTTTATCAGTGTAGATTAGCG
>JAQGHS010000839.1 GCA_028291605.1 Planctomycetaceae bacterium
ATGAGGTCGATATTTTTCTTTTCGGCCAGCGGGCGCACCATCCCCAGCAGACGTTCTATCAGGTCGAGCAATGACAGCTCGGTCACATGCAGTTCCATCTTGCCACTCTCAATCTTGGCCAGATCGAGGATGTCATTGATGAGCGTCAGCAGGTCCTTGCCCGAGGTCTGGATGTTGCGGACGTAACGGTGCTGGCGGTCGTCGAGATTCCCCGCGCCGCCGAGCACGTCGCTGAATCCCAGGATGCTGTTGAGCGGTGTCCGCAGCTCGTGGCTCATCGTCGCGAGGAACTGGCTCTTGAGGTTGTTCGTTTCAAACAATGCCAGGTTGACCTTGGCCAGTTCATCTACCTTGGTATCGAGGTCATGATTGACCTGCCGCAACTCTTCCTGCACGGCGACGAGATGCCGCAACATGCGATTGAACGCGTGACTCAACTCTTCGAATTCATCGCCCGTGCGGATATCAGCCCGCAGATCAAGGTTACCCTTGGCGATCGAGTCGCTGACGTCCTTTAGATGGAGGACCGGCTTCACGACGACATATCGCACAATGGCATAGGCAGCCAGCATCGCGAGAAACGCCGTCCCGATGGCGGTCGCCAGCAGAATGGCATTGTTCCAGGCCAGCGAACGCTTCGTCTCCTGCATCGAGAACGAGACCTTCGCCATCCCAATCAAATCACCCTCTTTGACCTGAGGAGTCTGATGGTAATGGCACTCGAGGCACGTCCGGCTGGCTTTGACCGCGCCGTAATAGACGTATTCGCTCTTCTCCGGATCAAAATGAGAGAACTCGGGCAGGCCTTGCCGCAGCTTATCGAGAGCATCGTATCCGGCAGCATCGCTAGGACGGTGCCGGGCATCGGTCGTATCGGGATCGGCTTTAAACAGCTCCCAACTGTTCTTGAGAGTCCCCGCCTTTAACTCCGCGAGCATGTCATCCAGTTGCTTACGGAAGGTCTCGTTTTCCTCGCGGTATTTCCAGTGTTTGAAGAGGATGATGGGAACGGTCGACAGCCGCCCATTGACGAGGTTCTGCTTGTCGACGAGATCCGCAGTGAGACGTCCATACAAATAAAAGCTGGCCGTAATCAACAGCAACAAGCCACTCCCGAACAGGAAGCGACACTTCCGTTCGAGACTGGTTTCGCCCAGCAGTTTTTTGAATGTTTTGTAGGACATAACGTCGGAAAATAAGCCCTGTTAGAGTCAGCCAAGTATCTTACCAGCGCGTTGTGACAGGGAGATAGTGTAGGTGGGGAATGTCGAATGACGAGGCGCCAGCCGAGCTGTAGCCTGACTCTCCGAGTCGGGTGCATTCAGCAGAATACCCGACTCAGAGAGTCGGGCTACATTCCACCCGCCGTTTCATCATCCGCATTTCGACATTCATCATTTTTCACGTTATGCTGTACAAGATCTGAATTCCTCGCCAGCAATTGGTTTCCAGCATGGCACAATTCGCCGCGACAACCGTTGCCCCCTCGACTCCCGATTACTCTGCTACCCGCAGAGTTCGGTACCGTCGTTCGTGGGGCTTGCCATTGTTGGCGAAAGAATTGACGGAACTGGCAGCGCGACCGCGCACCTATCAGATTCGGGTCATCTATGCGGCCTCCGTCCTACTGATTGGCTTCGTGATCCTGGCCGCCAATGTTCCAGGCGGGAGAGTTTTCAGCCTCAGTGCGCTGGGTGTCGGCGCGCCGGTACTCGCGACGATGACCGTCTTGCAACAGCTCGGCCTCTATCTTGTATTGCCGGTTCTCGCCTGCAGTACTTTGACCAGAGAAAGGGAACGGCAGACGCTCGACCTTCTGCTGATTACCACACTGAGTCCATGGACCATCGTCTTCGAAAAGTTCCTCGGTGTGTTGATCGCAGCGGTGAACTTGTTAATGCTCTCGCTGCCGATGATTGTCGTGTGCCATGTGTTAGGGGGAATCACTGTCGAGCAATCGTTGCACGCGCTGCTGTTCCTTTTGCTCATTGCCGTTCGAGTGACGGCGGTGGGAATCTTTTGTTCCGCTGTCTGTCGAACGACCAACCAGGCGTTGGTCTTTACTTATGTCACCTTATTCAACATGCTCGGCGTCGAAGTCGTGATTCAGTTCTTGCTAATCCCAGTCGTCAATTGGTTTTTACCGAGCCAATTCCCGCATTTCGACCTTCCGCCCTTTGTGATGATCGAACGTAACGAACCCGGTCTAGCTGCCCTCTGGATTGGAACTACAACAGCGCTCTGGAGCACGCCGTTTGCGATGCGTCTGGGGTTCAATTGTTTCACATCACTGGTGTGTAGCCTGGCGTTTCTCCCCTTGGCCCGCTGGTTCCTGGCTCCGCCCGTTCATGGATGGCTGTGGTGGTTCTTGAGACTTCGTCTACCCTGGCAGCAACAGCCACGGTCAGAGCCACAGCCCGAACAAATTCGTGATGAGCACGATGTGCCGGGAAATGATCCGATCGCCTGGCGTGAAGGACCTCGTGGAAATCGCACCACGTGGTGGATCCACAGCATTTGCCTGATGACGCTGCCCGTTCTGATGGTCCTGTTTGCGCTGAGCACGGTGTTTCCGCGAAATGAATTGCGGATGGCAATCGCGTTGGTTTATCTCCTCATCTGGGTCGGCGTCACCGTTTGGCTGTGCGGCCATGCTGCGATGTTGTTCGTGCCGGAACGAGTCAACCAAACTCTGGACCTGTTGTGCTGCACTCCGATGACCAGCCGAGACATCATGCGGCAAAAGATGCAGAGCATCTGGCGCCGAATCTTATTGTGCCAAGCCGCATTGATGGCGTGCGTCTTGTTTCGCACCTGGTATTTCCCGAGCATCGGTTACTTGTTGCTCTCAGCCGTCACGATTGGGTTGTACCCGCCGCTGATCGCCTGGCAGCCGCTGGCCAACGGACTCAAAACGCAAAACGGTGCCGGTACGATTCTGAGATCACTGTTACAGATCGGTAGCTGGTGTTTCTTTCCGTTGCTACTGCTGGCTTTCGGAATCAACGACCAAAGCCACAATGGCCTCTCTGCATTGGTGGCCGTCGGGTCATTTAGCCCCTTGACCCTGTTGTTTTTTACTGAAGCTTTCCCCGGTGGACACCCCAGTTTCCCGGTGACCAACGAGGCCCACTTTGTTCCAACGGTCATCCTGCTGGTGGTGCTAACCGTCTTCTGGCACGGACTGAGATTCCTGTATCTTCGGCACTGGTCTTTCCAAACCGCCGACGTCGCGCTGCGGGGTGCTCCGGTGCAACCGGAGTTTGATCCGCAAACGGCTTTCGAATGAATCGCAAAACGCCCAACATCCCAGCGTGGAATTGATCCCCTTGCATGGTAGAGTCCTTAACTAATACCGAGGCAACGAAGGTTCCGCTGCCGACCTCGGGTGGCGGGCTGGGTTCGATTCGTGCGTGGGACCTGCCGCTCTTGATGAAAGAGCTGCAGGAGCTGGCTGCTCGACCACGCACTTATCAATTGCGGGTCGGATATGCCGCGGCCCTGCTGGTGATCAGCTTTGGCGTGCTGATGGCCAATGTGCCTCGGGCCGGGACGTCCACGGTAAGCGGCCTGGGGTACGGCGCACCTGTCCTGACATCCTTGAATCTGTTGCAGGAACTCGGGCTCTATCTGGTTCTGCCCGCCCTGGCCTGCAGCACGTTGACGATTGAGAAAGAACGCAAAACGCTCGACTTGCTGCTGATTACGAAACTCGGCCCCTGGACTATCATCTTCGAGAAATTCCTCAGCCAGGTCGTCGCGGCGGTGAATCTTCTGTTGCTGTCGTTGCCCTTACTCGCGTTCAGTTATTCGTTGGGGGGAATCTCACCCGAGCGATTGTGGATTGCACTGCTGGGACTGTTTCTGACCATCATCCGCCTGGCGGCAGTCGGCATCTTTTGTTCGGCCGTATTTCAGACCACGACCCGGGCACTGTTGGGAACTTATGCGCTGATCGCATTGGCCTGCGTGATCGAACAGGGCATTCAATTCTCGTTGATTCCCACACTCAATCGGTATCTCCGGCCGAACCCGGGACTTGATGTTCCTCCATTGCTCAACATGCTGTTCGATTCCCCCGGCATTCTCACCTTGTTCAGATCGAATCTGATTTTGTCCTACCCGGCCGACTTCTCGGTCATGCTGCGGCTGGTATTCGGATGCCTGCCTTCGCTAGTCTGCAGTTTTGCGTTTATCGCCCTGGCTCGATATTGCCTGGTTCCTCCGGTGCATGGCTCAGTGAAATGGTTGTTACAGCGGCCCGGGTTCTCATTTCGCAAAACGCGAATACCGCGCGATGCACGTGATGTCCCCCTGGATGATCCGATCGCGTGGCGTGAAGGACCTCGCGGCAACCCCACGTGGTGGTGGATCAGGAATGTCTGCTTCGCCGCCTTGCCGCTCGGGTTGTCTCTGACTGCACTGTACTGGTGCCTCGATAACGACTCCTGGCACGCCTGCCTTATCCTCACGTATCTCGTAATCTGGCTGGCTGTCACCGTTCGGCTCTGCAGTCATTCCGCGACGCTGCTCATTCCGGAACGAGTACATCAAACGCTCGATCTGCTGTGCTGCACGCCCATGACCAGCGGGGACATGATGCGGCAGAAAATGCGCAGCGTCGAGCGTCAAATACAGATCTGCCGAGTTCCCCTGATCGTCTGCGTAATCGTACGGACGATATTTCTCCCCAGCGTGATTTATCTGATCCTCTCGAGCATCATAATTTGGCTCTACCCGCCCGTGATCGCCTATCAGGCTGTCAGTTGTGGCGTACGAATGAAAAACGGTGCGGGGGCGATTGTCAAATCGTTGCTGGTCACGGCGGGTTGGTGTTTCCTGCCCTACCTGGCCATATCGTTTATTCTTCCGCTGTTATTTTTGGGAGGCAGCGAAGGCCCCGGCATCTTCGTCATGATAGTCTTGGGTTCGGTGAGTCCCTTGACGCTGCTGGGAATCACCGAGACATTCCCGGACGCGGCCCGAGACCTCTCCAGGTCAGGCGCGGGCGAAATGATCCTCTACTTTTTGATGCTGATTGTGGGGACTGTCGCTGTCCACGGCGTGCGATTGACGCGACTCTCCGATTGGTTAAAACGCGACGCCGATTCTTTCTTGCGAGGCCAATCTCAACGGCCGGGTGACAAGTTTTTGAACCGGTGAGAGGTACTGTCGCTTCGGTCTTACGGCGCGTCTTTAATTGGGCAATGCGAATAGAAAAACCCGGCTGTCGCGAGCAACAGCCGGGCTTTGGTATTCATCTCGTCGACACGCGATCGATTACAGAATCGACCGGATCTTGCCGAGAAACTCTCTATTCGACGGGTACTTTTGCAGGATGCGAGTCAGTTGTTCCATGCCCTCGACAGGGCTGAGGGACAACAGACTGCGACGCAGCATGGTGACACCTTCCAGGGTCTCGGGCGTGAGGATCTTTTCCTCACGTCGCGTACCGGACTGTTGGATGTCGATCGACGGCCAGATGCGGCGGTCGGCCAACTGGCGGCTGAGCACCATTTCCATGTTGCCCGTGCCCTTGAACTCTTGAAAGATCACGTCGTCCATGCGGCTGCCGGTTTCGATCAGGGCGGTCGCTGCGATTGTCAGTGAGCCCCCTTCATCAAACAGACGAGCAGTACCGAACATCTTCTTCGGAATGTCCAACGCCTTGACGTCCAAACCGCCCGACGTCGTCCGGCCACTGCTGCCCACCCACTTGTTGAAGGCACGCGCCGTACGGGTAATCGAATCGAGCAGAATGAAGACCTCGCCACCTGATTCGGCGATCCGCTTGCCGCGTTCGATAATCAGTTGCGAGATGCGTACGTGACTTTCGACATCGCGATCCATGGAGGACGCAATGACTTCGCCACGCACGTTGCGTCGCATTTCGGTGACTTCTTCGGGCCGCTCGTCGATGAGCAACACGATCAAGTACATCTCAGGATGATTCTTGCTGACCGAGTTCGCAATGTCCTGCAGGAGCATCGTCTTACCCGTTCGCGGCGGAGCCACGATCAGGGCACGTTGTCCCTTGCCGATCGGACAGAGCAGGTCCATGACCCGCATCGTGATCGGCATCGGACCCGTTTCGAGAATGATTTGCTCGTGCGGGTTGATGGCGGTCAACGTGTCGAATGTCTTGATCTTCTGGTACTCTTCGACCGTCCGACCTTCGACTGATTCGACACTCTTCAGACGCGGCCCTTGTCCCTTGGGACCAGGAATCGCTTCACCCTTGATCAACACGCCTTCACGTAGATTGCAGCGTTCGATCAATGTGCCCGACACGAACGCGTCGGTCTTGGACGAAGCGTAGTTATTGGAAGGATCACGCAGGAAGCCGTAGCCCTTGGGATGCAGTTCCAGGACGCCCGAGACTTCCGTGCCGGGGATATCGGCCATCGCCTGTTCGGACATCGTATTGCGGTCGCGGAAGTTGTCGCGTCCACCGCCGTTGTTGCTGCCACCCGAACGATTGCTGTCCCGGTTGTAGCCGCGATCACGCTGCTGACCGCCGCCCGTGTTGCTGCCACCACCCTGATTGGGGAAACGGCTGCCGCCGCCAGTGCTGCGTTGCGGACGACCGCGTTGCACGTTCGAGCCACCGCCACCGCCATTGTTCATATGACGTCCGCCACCACCACCGCCCTGTGAATTTGATCGCGGCGGATTTTGACGAGGAACACCGGTGTTGGCTGGCGTATTGGTCGGGCCACCTTCGACGCGGCCGTTGCGAGAACGACGGCGACGACGGCGACGACGTTGGAATTCGCCACCTTCTCCGTTGTCGGTTCCCCCTTCGGTGCCACCCTCACCACCTTCGACAAATGAGCCTTCATCGCCCCCATCGCCATGACTGTCACCGACATCACCGCGACCCTCGTTATTGCGATCACCTTCGTAGCGATCGGTACGGTTTTCGGTGCGGCTTTCCGAGCGTTCAGCACGAGCGGGAGGCGCTTCTTCAAGCACCGGGGCCGGTCGTTCACGCGGCGTCTCGACTGACGCAGCACGCGGACGGCGTTCACGCACGGGGCGTTCCGGACGTTCGGGGCGTTCCACATCGACGGCAGGTGGCAGGAATTCTTCCGGATCAAATCCGAACGAATCGGAAACTTGTTCCGGTTCCGGGCGGCGGGCAGGAGCCCGGCGTCGCGTCGGCCGCGGGGCCGCTTCGGGCTCGGGAGTGGAAGCGACGGGTTCTACCCGTTCAACTTCTGCCGGAGTCGCCGAATCCGTTTTCTTCTTGACGGTACGCCGCCGTCGTGGCGGGGCCTCGGGATCGCTGTCCGTCGAACCGGAGCTATTCACTGCCATGCTGTTCTTCCAACTCAGAAACGAAAATCAAACCACAAAACAAACAGAACTCGGAACGTCCGTGACGGACACTGCTCGTGTCCGCACCGATGATTCCTGCTGGACCACGACGATGATTTCTGTGCCGATCTCCGGCACCCCATCGCAGCCCAAATACTACTGAGCCAAGCATCAGGACTTCACAACGCCGACCTGAGAAACCTCTTCCCGAAAACCCGATGTTGGCCAGCGCGATGACAGCTCAGTCTGAGCGTTATCGCACCACACTGCACAGGTTTCGTGACAGGCTAACCAGCTAAGGTGAAATCCGATCCTGTGACCAAACAAAAGCACACACGAACTTTGCTCGTCGTCAGCACCCTGGCCGCACGACAAACTGGGTCTCGTAGCGTCGATACCCCATCACAGCGGGCCTACTCAGAGGGTCAATCGCAAATCGGCTTCCGAAACGCATCGAACTCAAATTTTGCCCCGAATTGCTCAACGTTTTCCCGAACGAATCTCTTCCTTGGGGAATCTCTACTCTGGCTCGAGCCAACGTCTACTGGGTGATTCATCAGAACCACAATTTACCGGGGTGGCTCAGGAGAACCACTATGTCTATTGCCACTCGGTACACCGCGACTCGTGCCAGCGAGTGGCCCGATGTCATCGGGAGCGACCTGGGATTCGTGACCAGACAAACCCCAATCGCCAACTTGCTTCAGAAACCCTTAGTCTTAATCAGGGTCGTGACACTGCAGCAGTTTCATCAGTTACGACAGCAGGTTCTATACCCACCTCTCGCAAAAGACGCACCGCAGATAGAAATGCTCGCCAAGAGATTTAATTCCGGTGACAAATTCTCTGAACCGTCCGGTGACAAATTCACAGCACCGCACTACCGGTCTCAAATCCAACGTCTCCCACATTTCTGAAAGTTTTAAGGAGTCCTTAAAACCTGAGGGAGCCGCGAGCAGCCACTTTGCTTATCGTGTTCGCGTCGATTCGGAACGATTACCGGATGACTCTTCAAGTGGAAAACGCCACACACTGTTGGGCAGCTGGCAAAAAACGGCAAAACGAGCCGCTTAAGATTTAGCTCACTTACCCGTGCTGAGCCTTGAAGAGTATCGCTCAAACCGTCCCCAATTGGGCCGCGTTCAGCGCAATCACTAGTCCTATCATATCTTTTGACGCGAATGTGTCAATTCATTCCGGACGGCTAGCAACATTTTTCGAGTGGATTCTGTTCTAGTATCGGCTTCTGGCCACTGTTAAGCTGAAGACTCTGTAACGGATATGGCGGTTTTTGAGCGAATTTCCACCTATTCCGCCCCTATCAGTAGCCCAGACGGTACGGCAACTCACGACCCGCACCTCGGACAAATCCGCCGCACCCCACTGCCAGAGACAGCCCCCGCGACGACTGACCACTCAAAATCGACACCATTTGACCAGGCCTATCGCGTATGACCACGCCTCTCGAGCACCATTTTTCGTCCTCGAAATTGAACCCCAGTGCCGCCGCGGCTGAAACTTCGAATCCACGGGGAACAAGTTCTCCGGCTCGGGCCACGTCTTATTATACGCTCGCCTGCCTGATCGCAGGCCTGATTTTCCCAGTCGCATCGGTGCTGGCCGCAGAGTTCGAGCCCCGGGCCGTGGCCATTACTCAGGCAACTGTCGTAACCGCACCTGGCCAGCAGATTGAAAACGGACGCGTCATTCTGCGAGATGGACTGATTGTCGCCGTCGGGGCCGATATTCCCATCCCGGCCGATGCGGAAGTCATCGAAGTTCCAGGACACGTGGTCTATGCCGGATTTATTGACGGGGCCACGTCAGCACTCCTGAACCCGGACCAGGCCGCGCACCCGGCCGCACCCGCTCCGATCGACGTCAGCCGTTACGCGCTGGCCGCCACCCGGATCGACAACCGCAAAAGCCTCACCCCCGAATATGAAGCTGCCGAACACCTGAAGCTCGACAACGACACTTTAGAGAAACGCCGGCAGCTCGGGTTTACGACCTTGCACATCGTCCCGTCCGGGCGGTTGGCCAGCGGCCGAGGCACACTGATCACAACGCGCGGCGTCACTCTGCGAGAATGCCTGCTGCAATCTCCGACCATGGCACAGTTCCGAGTCTTCGCTCCCCGCGAAGAGGGCTACCCGCACACGCTGATGGGCGGCACGGCACACCTGCGGCAGATCTTTCTGGATGCTCGCCGCTATACCCAGCAACAGAGCCTGTTCAAAGCCGGCACCGCGCAGATTCCGCGACCGTTGCAAGATGCGGTTCTGGAGGGCCTGCAGCCGGTCATCACCAGGCAACTGCCCGTCTGGTTTACCGCCAACACACGTGACGAGATCGAACGAGCTCTCAATTTTGCCGCCGAACAAGAGCTCGCCCTGACCTTGTGGGGTGGTCGAGACGCCGAACGCTGCCTCGCTCGCCTGCAGGAAAAGAAGGTCAACGTCGTGCTCACTCTGGACTACGGTGACGAGCCGAAAGTCGAACCGAAACCTGCACCGGACAAACTCACGGCCGATCTCCAGGATCCGCTCCGCTCACTCGAAGACGTGCGTGACCGCTGGCGACTGCAGGTCGCCGGGCCGAAAGCGCTCAAAGCCGCCGGCCTGAAACTGGCCGCCGGATCGCAAGGCTTGAATGAGCCCGCCGACTTCTTTAAAGGACTGCGGCAGGTCATCCAAGCCGGTCTCCCACGCGACGCAGCGCTCGCCGCGATCACTTCAGAAGCCGCTGCGATTCTCGGTCAGGAACAACGGCTGGGGTCAATCACGCCGGGCAAATTGGGGCACATCGTCGTCCTGACGGGCCCCTTCGATGACGAACGCAGCCAGGTGCGATTCCTGTTCGTCGACGGCAAGAAATTCGAATACAAAAAAGACGCCCAGCCAGTCCCCAAGGACTCCGGCTCACCGGGACTGGAACTGGCAGCGCGGTGGAAGCTGGACATCGAAGCGGCAGACGGACCCGTCCATTGTGACCTCGTCCTGACCCAAACCGGCACCCGTCTGAATGGAACATTCAAGAGCCCGCAGGGAGACGGCAAACTCACTAGCGGCAAGGTTGAAAAGGATAAGGCCGAATGGGTCGTGTCGATCGGCGCCGGCGACCGTGAGATCGAACTGAAGTTCTCGGTTCAGGGATTGATGGGGACGCCGCCGCAACTGAAGGGGATTCTTAAATCGGCCTTCGGTGCGCAGACCAACTTCACCGCCCAGCGCGAGACCGCCCCTCCCACACCGCCCAACGCGGTCGAGATCAAAGGGATCGAAGCTGACGACGCCAAGCCTGCGGCAGCGACGCCGGTCGGGATCACAGAGCTGCCGGTTGAACTCGACGCCGATCGCCTCAAGCGAACCCTGCCTACTGGCGGCAACGTCTTCATTCAAAAGGCCACTGTATTAAATGGTAAGGGTGAAACACTCCCTGAGACCTCACTCTTTATTAAGGCCGGCAAGATTGCGGCGATTGGCAAGGACCTGACCCCGGAGGCGGGCGTCGTCGTGATCGATGCCGCCGGCAAGTTTGTTATGCCGGGGATCATCGATACCCACAGCCATATTATGATTGGCGACGGGCTCGATAGCGTGAATGAGGCCACGCTGTCGATTGTCCCGGAAGTCCGCGTGAAAGATGCGGTCTCGACCAGCGACGTTTCGGCTTACCGAGCACTGGCAGGGGGCGTGACCACGGCGCGGTTGTTCCATGGTTCCGCTAACGTGATTGGCGGGCAGGATGCCGTCGTCAAGATGAAGTATGGCGAACCGGCCTCGAAGCAGATCGTGGCCGATGCTCCGCAAGGGGTGAAGTTCGCGCTCGGCGAAAACGTCAAGTTCCAGCGAAACCGCTTCCCCAACACGCGTATGGGAGTCGAAGCGACACTCAACCGGGCCTTCATGGAAGCCCTCGATTACCGCCGTCAGTGGCTGGAATATCAACAGGCCATCCAAGCCGCGCCCGACAAAGCGACCCAACTGCTGCCGCCCCGCCGCGATCTGCGCCTGGAAGCGCTGATGGACATCGTCAACCAACAGAAATTCATTCACAGCCATTGCTACCGAGCGGATGAAATCCTGATGTTGCTGCGAGTGGCCACCGGGTTGGGTGTCCGCGTGTGGTCGCTGCAACATGTTCTGGAGGGCTATAAAGTCGCCCCCGAAATCGCCGCTCACGGAGCCAGTTGCAGTACGTTCGCCGATTGGTGGGCATACAAGGTCGAGGCCTATGATGCGACCCCTTTTAATACCGCCCTGCTCCACCAGGCAGGCGTCAACACGGTCGTCAAAAGCGACGACTGGGAACTGATCCGGCATCTTTACCTCGAAGCGGCCAAGTCGATTCGCTACGGCGGCATGGCCCCTGAGCACGCACTGCAAACGATTACGTACAATCCCGCGAAAGAACTCGGCTTGCAGGATCGCATCGGATCGCTGGAAGTCGGCAAAGACGGTGACGTGGCCATCTTCAACGGACATCCGCTGCATGCCTTTTCGCGATGTGAAATGACGATCATCGATGGGGAAGTCTACTTCAATCGAGCCGCCCAGCCGACCGCGATGACCGCCGCCGGCGCTGCGCGGCAACAGGCCTCGGCCAGCTTGCCGATCTCGACACCGGAGATCCGCGCCCGCGTCGTGGATCTCACCGAAGCCGCCAATGGTCAATACGCCCTGGTGGGTGCTACAGTGCATCCGGTCGACGCCGCTGACATCGATAAAGGCACCATCTTAATTGCCGGCGGCAAGATCACCGCGGTGGGCAAAGATCTGCCCGTACCTGCGGATACCAAGACGCTCGACCTGACAGGACTGCATCTCTACCCCGGCATCATCGACGCCGGCACCACGCTCGGTCTGATTGAGATTGGCAAGGTCTCTGAGACTCACGACTATGCTGAAGCGGGCCAGTTTCAACCCGACTTACGGTCGGGAGTGGCAGTGAATCCTGATTCTGAATTGATTCCCGTCGCGCGTGCGGGGGGCATCACCACGGTGCTGGCAATCCCGTCGGGCGGCACGATCTCCGGACAGGCGTCGGCCGTGAAACTGGGAGGCTGGACCGTCCCAGACATGCTGCTCGACTTGGAAGTCGGCCTGGTAATCCGCTGGCCGGGTGCCTTCCACAAACCATTGCCGAACAAGCAGGAATGGGAAGAGGCGCAAAAGAAACGCCAGGAGCAACTCGACAATCTCAAAGAGTTCCTCAAACAGGGCCGGCTCTATAACAAGCTGAAGACCGATGCGGTGGCCGCGAAGCAATCTCCCCCGCTGGCCGATCCGCGCTACGATGCCTTGAAACCTTACCTCGCCGGAGAAAAGCCCGTCTTCATTGAAGCCAATCAACGCAAAGAAATCGCCGAAGCCCTGGTGTTTGGCGAGGAAGAGAAGCTGAAGATCATTCTGATGGGAGGAACTGATGCCTGGAAGCTTGCGGGTGAATTGAAGACCCGCAATGTGCCGGTCATTGTCGGCCCCGTGATGACACGCCCCACCGCCGACTATGACCCATTCGATGCCCCCTATGCCAACCCCAGTCGATTGTTCGAAGCGGGCGTCAATTTCTGCATTCGCTCTGACGATGCCTCGAATAGCCGTAATACGACATTCGAAGCGGCTCAGGCCGTGGCCTATGGCTTACCCGCCGAAGAAGGTCTGAAGAGCGTCACACTGAATGCCGCCAAGATTTTAGGACTTGATAAGCAAATCGGATCGCTGACCGCGGGCAAGCTGGCTCACATTGTGATCGCTGATGGCAACCCCCTGTTGCAGACGACACAAATCAGGGGAACCTTCGTGGACGGCCGACCCTATAACGCGGAAACCCGCCAGACGCGGTTCTACGAAAAGTATCGGCAGCGATTGAAGAAGTGAGCCGTAGCCCGACTCTGACGTGGGGGAAAGGCTTAAGGGAGGGCGAGGCTCCCGCGACGCCTACGTACAATAACCCGGCGCACAAGCGGGATTTTTGCAGATACTCCCCAGTCTCATGCGTCGGGCTAGCACTTACGTTTGGCACTCAACTGCGATTAAGCACAGTTGAAGTGATCCTTCATGAACTTGCTGAACGCGTTCGTCACTGCTTGATAGGACGGCAGCGACGACATGTTCGGCATCTGAGGCAATTGATTCTGCAAATTGTGCAGGTGGCTTTGCATCTGGTTCAGATGGCTCTGCAACATTGATTGCGGGGTCGGCTTGGAACGAAACACCATTTCCAATGCCAAACCCGCGACCACACCGACGGCGAATGTCGCCAACAGTGATTCGACAGGCCGTGCTTGAACCATCTTCCCGGTCTGTTCGGTGCAGGTCTCCAGAGATTCGCGGGCGTATTTCACGCCATCTTGAACTTGCTGGGTGCCAGCTTGCACGGCATCAGCCGCGCGGCCGTACCAGTCGTAGGCCATCTCTGTACCGTGATCAATGAACTCGTTGATCTTCTCGCGACTCTCACCGGTCATGCGTTGAATAATGCTGACCAGTTTGTCCTTACTCTCTTTACCTTGCTCAAGGACGTGGTCCGTCAAATGCGACCATTTGGCTCGAACGCGGTCTTTCAGGTCGCTCCAGCTTTCTGTCATGGTTTCAGTAGTCATGATTGGCTTCCTGTTGCAAAAATCAAAGATTCGCCACCGGAAGAGTCATCCGTGTGGAGTTTATTTCTGTCTTGGTCGCCAGACTCAGTTCGACTGGTGACTGGATCTGATAGTTACGCAATCGGTATGCCTCAGCCCTCTGA
>JAQGHS010000851.1 GCA_028291605.1 Planctomycetaceae bacterium
GTAGGATGGGCACTCCTGCCAGTCTTCGCGGTAATCCGCGACCTTCGTCTGGCAATCCAGCTCGCAATATCAAAAGAGACGGGCAAGAGTGCCCATCCTACGACGAAGAATCCCGGGGCTTACGCCGCCGGGCTCACCTAAATCGAGACACGTGACGCTCAAGGTTGCTTGAAGCCGCATAACAACTATCCGCCCCGTAACGATTTAACGGCAGCCGGACGCTCGCCTTGTCGAGAGGGGGACCTCCGCCGACTCTTCAAATCAGCGCCGACAACTCGGGATACAGCGACTTAATCCGTTCCGCCTCCTCCGGCAAATCCGCCAACATCCGGAAGTGTTGGAACTCAAACCCCGGCGCGACCGTGCATCCCACCAGCGTATAAGCGCCGGTCGAACGTGCCGCCTGCCAGGCGTGGGCGGGTACCACGAGCACCGGTGATTGACCGGCCGCAACCATTCCCAGGCGCCGTTGTTCAATGGGTGTCCCGTCCAACTCGCCCCACGTCAGCTCGAGCGGGGCACCTTCATAAAAGTGCCAGATCTCATCCGACGTGACTTGATGCAGCCGACTGAACTGACCCTGCTTCAACAGAAAGAAAATCGTCGTGACGGCTGAACGCAACTCGGGTGGAGAGAGCGATTGAACGGCAGATCGAGACCGATATGTCTCGCGGTAGTAGCCCCCCTCGGGATGGGGCAGCAACTTCAATTCAGCAATCAACTCGTCTGCTCGGGCATCGGTCACGAGACTCATCTCCCTGATGGAACGCTGCAGCCGCTTCGTTCGACTGCTACGAAGTGCCGCGCCGCTGTATCATACACGCCTGATAACAATCACTGTTATCGTGTTTTGAGTCTCTCGTTCGGCGCTCACCTGGAATTGAGATACTTATGAGGAACTTCGCGACCAGAACCCTTCTCAAAGTGCTGACGGCCAGCTTGATCTGGATCATCGCCAGCGTCACCAGCCACGCGGCGGAGACGCGCCCGAATGTCATCGTGTTCCTCGCGGACGATCTGGGCTGGGGCGACCTGGGCTGTTACGGACATCCGCTGATTAAGACACCCCATCTCGATCGATTCGCTCAGCAAGGCTTGCGGCTAAACCAATGTTATTCAGCGAGTGCCGTCTGCTCCCCGTCCCGGTCGGCGATCCTGACGGGCCGCACGCCTTATCGCAATGGCGTGTTCACGTGGATTCCGGAAGGTCGAGACATCCATCTGCGACGTAGCGAGATCACGTTCGCCAAGCTCCTGCACGACCAGGGCTATGCGACGTGTCATGTCGGCAAGTGGCATCTCAATGGATACTTCAACGATCCGCGGCATCCGCAGCCCAACGACCACGGTTACGACTGGTGGCTGGCGACTCAAAACAACGCCGCCCCCAGCCATAAGGACCCGGTCAACTTTGTGCGGAACGGCAAAGCAGTCGGAAAACTCACCGGTTTCTCGGCCCCATTGGTTGTCGATGAGGGAATCAAATGGCTCAAGGAGCAGCGCAAACCCGATCAGCCATTTCTGCTATCCGTGTGGACCCACGAGCCCCATCTGCCCATCGAATCGGACCCCAAGTTTCAAGAACCCTATCGCGATCTCCCCAATGCCGATCAGCGGCAGCATCATGGCAATGTCACTCAACTGGATGACGCCTTCGGCCGGTTGATGAGCACGCTCGAGGAACTGAAACTCACCGACAATACGTTCGTCGTCTTTACGGCCGACAATGGTCCCGAGGGGGATGGCACACAAGGTCGGAATCGAGGCTCAACCGGCGGCCTGCGCGGCCGCAAGCGGGATGTCTTTGAGGGTGGTATTCGTGTTCCAGGAATCATGCGCTGGCCTGGAAAGATCACTCCCGCGACAACCGCGGACACGCCGGTGATCGGTTCGGATCTGTTCGTCACCGTGTGCGACCTGGCCCAGATTCCGCTGCCGGTAGACCGCGTCATCGATGGCGGAAGCCTGCTGCCGTTGTTTGCGGGTCAGAAAGAAGTCTCTCGAAAAACACCGTTGTACTGGCGCTGTCCGATTGCGATCCAGTGGCCCAAGACGGCGATGCGTATTGGTGATTGGAAGATCGTCGCCAACGAACCGTTGACCCGCTTCGAACTCTATCATCTCGGTCGAGACCCCCACGAGCAAAACAACCTCGCCGACCGCGAACCCGAAAAGTTCGCCGAGATGCGGGAGGGATTAAAGAAACTCAACGCCGAGATTGAGGCTGAGGGACCCGACTGGTGGAAGAATTATGATTCGGGAAATCAGCCGAAGAAGAAGCTGTAGTCGAACATTGTTCGACCCCTTCGTAGGCGAGCGTCCGGCGTAAGCCGGATGGTTGTTTGCGACGCCGGTTAACCCAAACCCGCCGCTCTCTGCATCGACCCAGGTGAGCCCGGTGGCGTAAGCCCCGGGATTCTTTTCCAGTTTTGGAAACCCTACAGGCATAGATGAAAATCCTAGCACTCTGTTGCCCTATGTTTTCCTTCGTGTCCTTCGTGACCTTCTGTTAAAAACAAGGTATTCAAAACGAGTGTTACGAAGAATCCCGGTGCTTACGCCGCCGGGCTCACCTGGATCAAGACACGTGACGCTCAATGTTGCTTGAAGTCGTGTAACAACCATCCGGCTGACTCCGGACGCTCGCCTAATCCAACGGCGCCCGGGCCGGTACGGTCTGCTCACGAAACACCGTGTATCGCAGAGCCAGACCAAACAGAATCAACCCGCCTCCCACCGCCGTCGCGGGCGAGATCGCCTCGCCCCAGCACAGCCAGACCCAGGTTGGATTCAACAGCGGCTCGATGAGCAGGATCAGGCCTGCCTCCTGTGGCGGAATCCATTTCAACCCGCGGGCAAACATCACGTACGGCAACCCCATTTGAATCGGCCCGATACAGGCCAGCAGCAGCCATTGCCACGGGGTGAGTTCATGAACCCCCTGCAATATCCACGGCAACAGTACGGCTCCGCTGGCGATGTAGTTCACCAGGATCAACCATTGCGGCGATTCATCCCGCAACGCCCGCAAGGTGACGATCACCCCGGCATAGGTCACACCACTCATCAGGGCGATGGCATTCCCCTGGAAATTCTCGCCGTTCCAGTCGTTGTGCACGATCCACGCGATCCCCATCAACCCGCAGATCAAGGCGACGGTATTCCCGCGCAACAACGGTTCCCTCAGGAAAAACACGCCGAACACCATCGCCCACAGGCTGGCCGTATATTGCAGGAAGATGGCCGCCGCGGCGGTCGTTTGCTGAGTCGCCATGATGAACAGAACGTTCATGCTGGCAAAGCAAACCACCATGGGCAGCAGGCCCCACCGGAACCGGACCATCGACGGCCGGACGAACGGCAACAAAAACAGCCCCGCCGTCAGTGCCCGGCAACCGGCGAACATGGGCCCCGGGACGTCCTTGAGCAACGGACTTTTGACCGCGATGCCAATCACGCTCCACCCCACCGCCGCCGCCACCAGCAACATCCGTCCCACGGCCTGTTGACGCCGGAGGTCGACTGCCGGAAGTCCTTCAGACGGGGGAGATGTTTCAGTCATGGAACAAGCTAAGCCGCCAGAGGGCGAACGAATTTTCGTAGCGATTTCGAATCGGTCGCTATCGTACTGACCCAGACCGGCAAATGCCAGAACGGGAAAACCGTCGCGCCGTGACCGTCTTACGAGCTCGAAGCGCCAGCGAGTGCATTTCCAACGGATAACAAAGAGGAATGCAATCGCTGGCGCTTCGAGCTTGTATCTGCAGCCCCCTCCTCACCACGCTGAAATCAGTTAGAATCGATTCCGCGGGCCTGCAGTCGATTCGCGAGTTTCATTTCAATTTGCACCGACAAATCAGAAAGCAGGCAGACTCATGAAAACCTCTGGCTCAGCACAGTGGCAAGGCGGCATCAAAGACGGCAAGGGAGCCATTTCCACGAAGAGCGGCGCACTCAACGCCTATCCGTACGGATTCAGCAGTCGCTTCGAGGGCCGGCCCGGTACCAACCCGGAAGAGTTGATCGGGGCCGCCCATGCCGGCTGCTTCACGATGGCCCTGTCGCTGATTCTCGGCGAGGCCAAGCTGGTCGCCACGCAGATGGACACCACTGCGGAAGTCACGCTCGATCAAGTCGAAGGGGGCTTCGCGATCACGTCCGTCCATTTGACCCTGAGAGCCAAGATCCCCGGTGCGACCCAGGCTGTCTTCGAGGAATGCACCGGCAAAGCCAAAGCGGGCTGTCCCGTTTCCAAGCTGTTGAACACCAAGATTACGCTCGACGCTGCGTTGGTGGAATAGAGGTGGAAGGCAAGGGATTCGAACCCTCATCTCGTGATAGGAGAACCGCTTTAGCAGAGCGGCCCGGCAAGGCCATATCCGGCTACCTTCCAGAGTCCGTAGCCCGACTCAGAGAGTCGGGCTACGGGGTCAGTGCGTCGGGCAAGAGTTGAACTTGCACAGTCAGAGACGCGTGGGTTACAGCCACGCAGGCTCGCCAATGCCCAGCCGACGCGATGGGGTCAGGTGGAATGGGAACAACCGGGCGCGCAAAAAAGAACCCGGTGTCACTCATCCCCGTTGTGGACCGTGACACCGGGCTCAGCCGAGCTTCAAGCTGCTGATAGTCCGTGTCACTTGCGCTGTGGAGTTCGCCTGTCGCTGATTTCCGGCTGGATCGTGACCGAACTCTTCAGACCTTCCGGCCCGAGTTCCGACCTGACACCTGGCCGCGAGAAGATGCTACTCCAGGGGCTGGGATACTGCTCACGGAAGTTGTGGTGGCCACTGAGATTTCTGCGTGAGTCTGCCATGATTCCTAAAGCCCATGAATTGATCGGTCGCTGACGATGGCGATGGCGTTCATCGTCGTTCCAGAATGATAGACGCAAATCGCTCGGGGAATGTTCGCAAGAATTTGGGAAAATGTTGGACGCAAACGGCCGGTAGTTTCGCAGAAACAAGGCGAGCGTCCGGCGTAAGCCGGATGGTTGTTATACGGTAGTAAGTATCGTGCTGCGTCATTCAAACTTACGAGCGAAACCAATGAACATCTCTTGATCTATTTCGCTGGTAGGTTTGAGTCACGCGGAATGGACGCTTATGACCGTACAACAACCATCCGGCTTACGCCGGACGCTCGCCTGGCATCCCTGGCGGGATGCGTCCGACGAAAAAGAAACAGGGATTCAGCACCTCGCAAAAGGTGCTGAATCCCTGAGATTTCTCGACGTGTTGGACGTCGCCGTTGCCTAGACCTTAATGTCTGACGGGGGCGCCGCCATCACGTGGTAGCCTGAATCGACGTGCAGGCACTCGCCCGTCACACCGCTCGCCAGGTCGCTCAACAGGTACAGCCCTGTCTTGCCAACTTCTTCGGCCGTGACGTTCCGCTTCAGCGGAGCCATCTGCCCGTACAGCTTGAGCATGTTGTCGAAGTCACTGACGGCCGACGAACTGAGCGTCTTCAGCGGCCCGGCACTCAGGCCGTTCACGCGGATTCCCTTCGCTCCTAGTTCAAACGCGAGGTACTTCACGCTGCTCTCGAGGGCCGCCTTGCAGACACCCATGATGTTGTAGCCGGGGATGACTGCTTCGCCACCCAGGTAGGTCAGCGTCAGGATGCTGCCGCCGGGCACCAGCAATTCCTGAGCTCGGTGGGCGACGGCGATGAAGCTGTAGCAACTGATATCCATCGACGTCAGGAAGCCGCTGCGGCTGCAGGCGTGCGTGGCCTTTTTGAGATCCTCAATCGGGGCATAGGCCACCGAATGGACGACAAAATCCAACTGGCCATACATCTCTTTGGCTGCCGCAAAAACCTTGTCGAGGTCCTCGTCCTTCTGGACATCGCAGGGCATCATCATCTTCGCACCCAGCGGTTCGACCAGCTTGCGCAAGCGGCCTTCCATGCGTGGACGCTCGGGGTCCTTGTCGGGCAGGTGGGTAAAACCCATCTCCGCCCCTTCTTCGTGCAACTTTTGAGTAATGGCCCAGGCGATCGAATGATCATTAGCGATCCCGAACACCAACCCCTTTTTCCCAGTGAGCAATCCCATAATCCTCTCGTCTCCACGATCTACGATACAGCCGGCAGCCATCACAGGCGGCGTGAGCACCAGACACACAGACCGGAATCGCGACATGAACAGACGTTGCGATTGCGCTGTAGAAAAACGGCCGGCTCTCTGCTGAAGATAGCGAGTCGGCCCCACTGCATCAACCCGCGTTCATCGTGTGTCGGGCGGGCGGCGGTCGTGGGATGGGTCTCCAGGCTCGTCCGAGCCCGTAACAATCCGATTGAAACACCAATAACACCTCGCGAACTTCGCGCAGCTCACGGCTTCCACAATAGCCAGCGGGCTGTCTCACTCTCGATGCCACGGGGCAAGGGAAGCCGTGCGCTGCGCGAGGTTCGCGAGGCTCAAACCTATGTCAGGCCGATAATTACAGGCTCGACGGGCCTGGAGACCCGTCCCACGACAGAGATCCGCTCCAACGGGACTCGATAACCCGTATCAGCCCGATTACCATGGAGATAGAACGGTTCACACCCCCGGCGTCCAGATAAGGCCTCGTCAGCATGCAGGCGGAAACGATTGCGATTGGTACGGAGCTCACCACC
>JAQGHS010000868.1 GCA_028291605.1 Planctomycetaceae bacterium
CCACGGATGAACACGGATGAAACACGGATTGGGTCAGCGTAAATGGAGGTCAGATTGCATCGCCGACTTCAACCAACATCGCTGATGTTAAATTGTGTTGACGCTCGGATACTCCTTGCCTAAATCCGTGTTTAATCTGTGTCAATCCGTGGCTAAATTCCTCTTCTATCTAATACTCTCAGGCCCTCACTTCGATTTACCAAACCCCGCGCTGGCCATTTCGTTCTGAATTTCGGCTTCGGCTTTCATGACCGCCTGGACGATCTTGTCGATCTCGGTCTTGTCTGTGGCGGTGAGCTGACGTTGCGGGGGACGTGGCGGGCCGAAATCGAGACCCAGGGTCGCCAGACCGTGCTTCAGCATGCTGATGTTGAAGCTGTCGCCGTCTTTGGCGCGGTAGTCTTCGATCGGCAGGATGTGTTGCTGGAGTTCCATCCCTTGGGCAAATTCCCCAGCGGCGAATGCGGCGTGCATCGCCAATGTGAGGTGGGGGCAGAGATTGCCTGCTCCGGTCGTAAAGCCAGTTCCGCCCGCCAGCATATAATAGGGAGCAAACCGTTCTGCCGAACCACAGAGCCATTCGATCCGGCCCTGATCAGCCGTGACCACTTTACGGAAGTCGTGCATGTTGTTTTCGGCGTACTTCACACCAACAACCCACGGATGCGCGGCCAGTTCCAGGAGCAAGGCGTCGCTGGGAAACGGGCTCTTCTTGTAAACCAAAGCCGGCAGTTGGACTCGATCCAGAACCTGCAGGTAATAGTCACGGATACCGGCCGTGCTGAGATACGGATGAGCAAACGGCATGAACATCACACCCGTCGCACCGACTTCCCGGCACCGGGTACCGACTTCAATCGCGTGCCCAATCTGCAGTCCAACGGGGGCGAAGATCAGGGCATCGGGGCCGGAGGCTTCGCGCGTGACGCGGACAATTTCGACGATTTCGGTCGCTGACAAACTGTGGAATTCGCTCGTCCCGGCACCCGGCATGTAGACCCGGATCCCCGCCGCATACATCCGGCGAATATGCTGGGCCTGGGCTTCGAGATTCAGCTTTCCGTCGGCTCCAAACGCCGTTAACGGCACCAGATGGACAGTTCGCAAGAGACGCGGATCGAGACCAGCTTTCATGGAAATAACCTCAGGCGGGTGATGCGGAAGGATTCTGTCTCGATATTGGTTGTACGGGGCGGTTGGGGCGGGGTCAAGCGGAGGAGGGAATGACGAATCTCCCCAAACCTATCAAGAAACCCTGATGGACTGTCCAAATCAGGCCAATTTTTGCTACCATTTGGAACGCTGCGCTGACTGGGGTCAATGAATAGTGGCCAGTGCGACCTTGGCACTCAGCCGTCAACGCTGTGGCAATTGGGCGGAACTCGAAACTTTTCCTGCGAATCAAGACGCGGAGTATTAACTGTGAATGGACTACTGCTGGCCCTGTTGCCGTGCCTGAGCCTGATTTCTCCTCTGGATGAAGGAGCGGCCGTCGAACTGCGCTACACCGGGTCGCTGGTGAAAGTTTCGCGCGATGCCGAGAGCCCGCCGGTCAAGCGTTTCAGTCTGTATTGCCTCGTCAAGAAAACCGCTGGCGGCGGTCGCGACATTGCCTACCTGATGGACGAGCGCGGTGGCGGAACATGGCCCTGGCCGGAACGTTTCGGGCAGATTTCTTTGAATTCAAAACTCCTGCCCAGCAATGCAGCTCAGTTGCGATTGTTGCAGGAGCATAACGGAACCAACCAGTCGATCCGCATCCCGCGACCGGTTTTCGAGTTCGTCGACAAACTGGCGGCGGGAGCCACCTGGAATAACGATGCCAGCGCTTTCGAAGTCAAACGGGCCGCGAAGGTCCAGGATCGAGATTGCTGGCAGGTGGATGTGTCGACGAACTTCGGCCGCAAACGTTCGCTGTGGGTGCAAAAAGAGAGCCCGCTGGTCGTCGAACTCGAGGAACGCCTCTTCATGGGCCAGGGAGATGAATTTTCTCTGCGCATGAAGTTGGATTCCCTGGAGACTCTCGATGCGGCGAAGCTGGCCAAGATTGAAGCACCGCTCAAGCTGCTGCTCAAACTGCAAACCGATTTGGCTCGCCCCGAGAACGAACAGAGCCCTGAACTGACCGACGAACAACAAGCCAAGGTCGCCGCAGCTGCCGAGAAAATTGAGCAGGTTGCCGAGGGGACACCATTCAGCCGACTCGCAGGAATCATCACTCGCGATGTTCAAGGACAACAGCAGCGTACGGGCGAGTTGGCTCAACTGGCCAAGAAGTTTTTGGGGCAAGCGGCTCCGGAATTTACGATTCAGTCGATCGATGGTAAGCCAGTCACCCCTGCGGATCGCGCTGGCAAAATCACGGTGCTGCACTTCTGGGAATATCAGGGCGAACCGCTGGTCGAACCTTACGGACAAGTGGGCTACCTCGATTTCCTCTACAGCCGTCGCCGCAAACTGGGGGTCCAGATTTATGGCGTCGCGGTCGACGTCCGTTTCGCCGACAAGGCCCAGGCTCAGCAAGCCCACCGCTCAGTCAACAAGCTGAAGAGCTTCATGAATCTGGCCTATCCACTGGCCGCAGATGACGGCGAATTGATCGGCCAATTCGGCGATCCCCGCCGTGTGGGAGCCAAGTTGCCGCTGTGGGTCGTGATTGGTGCCGACGGCAAGGTGGCCCACTACAGTGCCGGGTTCTACAAGATCAATCCCGACGAAGGCCTGCGTGAACTCGATGAAGTGATCGTCAAAGAGATTCAGAAGGCGAAGAAGGCCAGCGACGGGAAGTAGAGTAGCTTGACTCTCCAGAGTCGAGCGCTTTCGCTTCGAAAGAAGCGCCCGACTCTGGAGAGTCAGGCTACAGGTGGAAGCCGACCATGCGTCTGCAATTTCTCGGCACCGGCGGCTATCACCCCAATGAACGCCGGCATACCGCGTGTTTGTGGCTGCCGGAAACGGGGGTCGTATTGGATGCGGGATCGGCGGCGTTTCGCATTCAGTCCCGGTTGCGAACGACCACCGAACTCGACATTTTCCTGACGCATGCTCATCTGGATCATGTGAGCGGCCTGACGAACTTCATCGTGCCGTTCATCACCGGGCAACTGACCCGAGCGACCGTGTATGCCCGCGAACCTTATCTGACTGACGTCCAGAAGCACCTGTTTTCACAACCGCTGTTTCCGGTGAATCCCGGTTTTGTCTATTGGGAATTGGCAACGGAAGTCTCACTGCGAGATGGCGGGAAACTCACCCATATTCCGTTGACTCACCCCGGCGGATCGACCGGATTTCGGATCGACTGGCCGGGCAAGAGTCTCGCCTATATCACAGACACCACCGCGAGCCCCGACTACCTGGAGTTCATTCGCGGAGTCGATCTGCTGATCCATGAATGCAACTTTTCGGATGCCATGGGGCAATGGTCGGCCAAGTCGGGACACAGCAATACGACCCCTGTCGCCGAGTTGGCACGGGAGGCTCAGGTCAAACGACTGTATCTGACGCACATCGATCCGCAGCATCCCGAAGATGATCCGATCGGAATTGAAACCGCACGAGCCATATTTCCGGCAACCGAAATTGCCGAAGATTTCGTGGAAGTGGAGTTCTAAGCGGTAAGGTATAGATTCTCGCCACTCCTGAAGGCGGATTTGACTTACAATCGCTAGCCTTCAAACGTACAAAGTCCGGGGGGAGTATTGATGTCCCTCCCCGTTGATTGTTTTCATGCTTGGTCGATGACGCGAATCCATGCTTTCTCGCTCCGAATTCCTGCAATCGCTGGTTGATCCCGAAACCGGCACGCCACTGGTTTGGGATGCCACGGCCAATGTCTTGTGGAACCCATCGACTCAGGCCAGATTTCCGTTAGTCAACGGCATTCCGCGCTTCGTCGAACAGGCCCACCTGGCGAGTTTCGGGCTGCAGTGGAACAAGTACGAAGTGGCTCATGATGATGAGGACCGCGCGACCTTTCAGGCGAAGACGGGTGTCTCGTTGAGTGAGCTGCGTGGCCTGCGAATTCTGGACGCCGGGTGTGGTGGGGGACGTTACAGCAAGGTCGCCGGTGAAGCGGGGGCCGTTGTGATTGGGGCCGACCACAGTGCCGCGGTCGACAAGGCATCTCGTTTGTGTGCCCACTTACCCCACGTGCATTTTCTGCAGGGCGATCTCAAACGCCTGCCTCTGCAAGCGGCGTCGTTCGACTTTGTCTTTTCCATCGGCGTGATGCATCACGATGCCAACACGCGCGCCGTCTTCGATGCGGTGTCGCGACTGGTCAAGCCGGGCGGGCGGATGGCCGTCTGGCTCTATCGACGCAATCAATGGTGGCAGGAGATCATCAATTCAGCCCTGCGTCGACGCACGATCCAGATGCCCCCGGACCGACTGGAGCGCTGGTGCCGCTGGGGGGCCTGGCTGGGAGGTATTCCTGTTGCTAATAAGACGCTCAACAAGATCGTCAACTTCAGTGCGCATCCCAATTGGGAGAACCGTGTCTGTGATACGTTCGACTGGTTCGCTCCGCAGTACCAATATCATCACACGGTGCAGGAGTTGAACGATTGGTATCAAGCGGCCGGCTTCGGCGATTTGCGTGTGCTGCCGCCAGAAAAGACTGGCAAGTTTTATCGCTGGACCTACGAGCACAATCTGTTGATTGGCAGTGGAGTGAACGTGATCGGGACGAAGCGTTATGAGGTCGTAGGATAGGCATCCTGCCTGTCCGTAATAAATGAGACGGACAGGCAGGATGCCTATCCTAC
>JAQGHS010000893.1 GCA_028291605.1 Planctomycetaceae bacterium
GCGTTGATCGACGAGCTGAAAACTCAGCCTGAGGCCAGTGGGAGTCACCGATGATCGCCCTCGCTGTGACATCCCCCAATGCCATCGCCAAGCGGCTGACAGGCCGGGACTACGTCAGCTACTCAGCCATCTCCACCTATTGTCAATGTCCGCTCAAATATGCGTTCAAGTACATCGAAGGGCTGCCGGAAGAGACGATTTCATCGAGCTTGGCATTCGGCAGAGCCGTCCATGCGGCGGCAGAGCATCACTTCAATGAACTGATGTCGGGAGCACCACCACCCGACCAGGACTCGCTGCTATCGGCCTTCTGGGATGCGTGGCGTTCTGTAGCCAAAGAGGGAGTGATCAAATACGGAAAGGGGGAAGACACTGCGAGCTTGCAGCAGACGGCAGAGCGTGTGCTGACGGCGTTCCGGTTGAGCGACCTGGCCCATCCCACGGGTCGCTTGATCGGAGTGGAAGAGGAACTACGAGGTAGCCTCGTCCCTGGCGTGCCGGATCTGTTGGCACGAATCGATTTGATCTTCGAAACCGACGAGGCCCTGGTGGTCCGGGACTTCAAGACCAGCCGTAGTCGCTGGCACGACGGTCAGGCAGAGAACCAGGCCGAACAGTTACTGCTTTACAGCGAACTGACCCGCCAACTGATCCCGGGCAAGTCCCTGCAGTTGGAGTTCGCAGTATTTACTAAGACCAAGGAGCCGACAGTCGAACGGCATCCAGTCCTACACGATCCACGGCGGATCGCACGCACAAAACGGGTCATCGAGCGGGTGTGGCAGGCGATTGAATCGAACCTGTACTACCCCGCCCCCTCGGCCATGAGCTGTCCCGGTTGCCCCTACCGCAAGCCATGTCGGGCTTGGAGCGGGTGACCGAAGTGACCGCTCAATCCAACACAACACTTTAAGGAGACCGTATGACTCGATCGAGTCGTGACAAACTCAACTCATTCCATTTGGGTGGTTCCATTGGCATCGCGGCGATCGTCGCCGCGTTCTCAGGCAGTTGGTTGCTCTTCTTGCTCGTGGCAGCCGCATTGACCGGCGCCGCCGTGATTTCCGGTGAGGTACGTCCACCCCGTCGATAGACACCGGCCTCACTGTCCAAGATTTGCTTCGTCTTTCCAGGATAGGAACGACGGTCCGGCCCCGGCTGTGGTCTGCCCTTTGGCAGGTCCAGACGGGGCCGGTTTTGATGGGCCTACTACGCGAAACAATACCCTGTTTTTTAGCTATCAGCGGATTTGGGTTGGAGAAAAAACTTAAACGGAGCCCCAGTGGGTTGAGTTCCCGCAATCGGGACTTAACATCGCTTGGATGTGCCAGGAGCCATTTGACTAGCGCGGAGCGCCGCAGGGAAGAGTTGCAGTTAAGGGCCCTTCTCCTTCAGCTTTCGTCGGAGACGTTTAACGTAGAAGACGCCCCATCCCGAGCCGACGATGGCGAATCCAGTATAGAGATAAAAGACGGCATTCCATGCGAGTTGATGCGCGTAATACCAGATCGGTTGGGTTGAACCATCGCCGCCGATACGATTCATGAACCATTCATGACACAGTATCCAGATCAATGGTGCCGAGGCCAGAAAGAGCCAGGTTGCTCCCAGAATGGCGACTCGAAATGTCCGAACCAGCGTCGGATACCAATGGACTAAGGTACGATACACCTCGCAGGGAATATGGATGAATGTGAATTTGAAGATTCCACGAATCATCTTGATAAACAGGTCTTCCAGCCATTCGAGCAATTCAGGCTGAGGCTCAGATGGCCCGGCAGGCGGCGGATGGCCAGGACCAGCGGAATCAGCAACAGGCGCGACTTGCCCGTCTGCAGCAACTTGCACCCGAAGATTGCACTTCTTGCACCGCAGCGCCGATCCGACCAGGTTCTTACGGAGACCGAGTGGATGTTGGCAGCCAGGACAATCTATCGTCAGCGAGGGGGCATCCAGCATCATGTTCTTTCAGTTCAATTAACCGTGACGCGTAATCCTACTTTACGTTGGACAGCGTCCAACTGCTGAAGTGCTTATAGGATGTTGCTGGAAAACCGATTTCGACAGAGATTTCATCTGGTTCCCAGGACAGGCTGCCTTGGGTGTCCAGCGTTTTTCGTTCCCCTGCTTGCCAGCGTTTCAAGTCCCAATACAACGACTTATTTTCCTGACCACGTCGGAAAGTGACGGTCACCCGTGATTGTTCGATGAATTCGATGCCATCAAGTTGCAGATGGATACCGCGGTGTGTATTCCAGAGAGATCCTTTCTGGAACGGTCGGTATTCCAGCGAGATTTTGAGATCTTTGCAGTACCGTGCGACGTCCTTAGCTTGCTCATTTCCCGCGTATTGGTACTGGATATTCTCTTGGGTGAGTTCATCGGCCCAGATGGATACGACCAAGCGTTGCACTGCGGGAACGGACTGCTTGATGGGAGTTTCATCGAGAATTGCGATACCCGGGGAATAACTCGCGTAGATCGGACAATCCCCCTTCCAGTCGGCTAGGAAATGCACGTTTTGCGTCACCTCGGTAGCCCCTTGTATCTCAATCAGGATCGTGCAGTTGTGCAGATCACCAAAGTTATTGACGAGCATTAGTTCGCTCTTGGGGCCGTGGGGTCCCCAGGCCTCGTCATAGTCGATGAGGACAGTCTGGCCTCGGACGACTGGGGGACCACCATGCTTCTTCGCCAAATGCGGCAGCTGCAATTTGGCTGTCTGCAACTGCCTCAGCCCGGTGATCACATTGCGCGCCTGATCTTTGAGGGCGTTGATCTGACCACCGACTTCATTCACACGTTGCACTCCACCAGCGAAGTCACCTACGAATCCGCGTAACAGGCCGTCGAGCACCATCTCCCCGTCGCTGGGTGGCTTCGGCAGGGCGTCTATTCGCTCCATCGCGGTCATCGTCTTCTCGGTCGCCTGATGGACGTCAACGACGAGACCTGCGACCTCGGCGTCTGTCGTCTTAATCTCCTTCAAGTCGACTAACATTCCCTTGAATTGGGCAATAACTTGGGCGATTTCCGGCTTCGGTTCATGAAAATCACGATCGAGTTGGCAGCTGTCAGTGAGATGCCTGGCGACGGCTGCATACTCGGTCGGAAGTGGTGGGTTCTTGCGCACCCCTGCGATCTGAGGTTTATCCGATCGACTCGCAGTGCTGTTGGGTTGCTGACAGGATGTGACAAGTAGGGCCAAGACACAGGCCAGATACACGGCGAGCGTACGCCACGTGGTGTGCCCATCTCGAATTGCTACTGGTTGCATAGAATTGGCGACTGTTACCGGCATCTGCTCGCTCCCCTCATCAGCGGCTCACTCGGCCTGATTGACAATCTCAGGCTGGACGACGTTGGCACTCGGAATATTTGACGGAATCCAGCACCAGGCAAAGAATCCAATCACGGTACAGATTCCCGCTACCCACCAACAGGATTGCTTCTCTGACTCCGATGTGCTGGGAGCGTTGGCGACAAGCGCGGACCCAATGGCTCCGACACCACATAAAATCATCGCAATCCATAGAACAACGGTGAGAAAGAGGGTCCATCCGAGAATGAATATGAGCACGCACGCGGCTGCGAGTCCGAACAGCGCGAAGCCGCTAATGGCGCCCTCGGTCGTGGCGAACATCGGAGCCGCCTTGGGCTCATTCGAGGCCGCGGTCGGTGGTTCTGGGCTCGGATCTGCTGGGGGCGGAGAGCGATCCGATTCGGGCTGGTCCGTCGACTCGGAATGCGTCTCAGTGAAACCATGAGCGAAACTGTTGCGACACTTCGGGCACGTCACGAGCAATTCTGATGGGAGAGTCGGGACTCGTAGCTTTTGTCGGCAGTTGTTGCAGCGAATGACTTCATGGTCGGTCCGTGGGGTGTCGGGTGGCGTCTCGTCACAGTGAGGTGGATCGGGCTGACGTCCGGAATGCTCTTTAAGTAGGAGATGGACCCCTTTATGGGCGTAAAATCCCGCCCAGGCACCGAGGAGAATGGGTGATAACAACAGGAATCCCCTGAAGTATAGATTTGGTGGTTTTAGCGCTGCATCCCAACCGGTTGGTTGGGGCTTCTCCGTAATAAAGACTCGAATCGCAGCGGGATACATTCCCGTGCTAAATCCAATCATTCCGATACCCAGGGCGACACCCACCATGCAGAAGACAACCCCGCTGCGGCTGCCTTCGATTTTCGGCAGCGAAATGCCAAACCACAGCGGCTCCGAACTGTACTTGGCATTGGCAATATCGCCAGCGAAGTGAGAAGCCCATCTCTCGAAGTCTGCCCATTTCAACGGATACGCTTCTGCTGCGGTACGTACGGATTCCGTCCTCGATTTCCACTGCGATTCCGAGTCTGCATTCGGTCCCTGCGAGCAATAGCGGTCATACTCGGCCCGTAAAGCCGTGTCCCCAAGAACTCCATAGGCTTCGTTGATCTGGACCATACGACGATGGTCCCCCCCTCGATCCGGATGATTGAGAACCGCGGAGTGCCGATACGCTTTTCGAATCTCATCTGCTGAGGCGTTTCTTGGTACACCCAGAATGTCGTAATAATTACGCATGGTCGCGTGACTCCCTGCATGTCGGAGCACACAACGGCCAATTTGGGTTCAATCGCTGGAGCGGTGACGCCACACTGCGGAAACTCGGGGTTGGGCTGAAGATCCCACACAATAGTACGGGAATCTGACGCATAACATGCGAGAGATCATCAATCGCTAGAACTCGGAGCGTGAAAACGCTCAACGAGGGCGTCAAATCAGTTTGGATGAAGAACATGCTGTCCCGAAAATAAAGAGGCGTCGAACCACGACCGCTCCCTCTACCCCCGCCAAGGGGCGTGAAGAACAGCACATGGCCGACGCCCCCTTTCGGGGGCGCGGCTCAAGTTGCTGTTTCTTCACATCAAGAGCCTTGCGGCTCAGGTTGGCGGATTAGAGGGAAACAGTTCTTGACGCTCACGCGTCAAATCAATTGTCAGTGAGGCCGTCAACGGCCACCATAACTCGGTTTTTCCTTACTGATGCAGAATAATACGGCCGAATGGATCTCTGCTGAGTCCATCACGACAGTTCAGGTACTCTACCCCAAGATTTGCGAACTTGGCAAGTGAGAGCTTGCAAGGGCACGTACACTTGCAGCAGGATGCGATCAAAGTACCAATTGTGCGGCTCCTTGACCGTCCTTTAAGTCTCCGAGGATCGCACGATATTCTCTACGACGTTGCGTGCTTCAACCCAGAGAACAGATGTCTGCGCGGGCGTCGACAGTCTCCTTGTATCTAGGATCTGCTCACGCGGCAGTTTCAGCGCACCCCGGCCGTCGTGAACATGCAGGAAAGTTACTTTCAGCTCTAGAATAGGTCACAGCTTCGAGGGACATTGCAGGACTCTCCCGGAGTAGTCAACCCGCCGGGATGTGTTTCGGCCGAGTGAAACTCGCCAGAATTGCCATTGGGTACTAGAATCCGGCCGAAGTGTAATTGCTCGTCACCGCTTGCGCCGGAGTTGGGGGGCACTTTCTTGGTGGCCAACTGGTGACGGTAAACGAGAATTGTAGGGGATTCGAGCGGGCCGCTCGGAGATAGTGATGACGTCCGGACAAAAGGTTGACCTTCTCAAACAACTATTTCAACAATCCTCAAACCAAGGGGTTCAGTCGTGGGGACCTACAGAAGATGGATATCGTTGGACCTGTGACAGTCACGCGACGGCGGCACGTCTGGCCGAGTTCTTGTTGTCGAACGTCGAGCTACTTGACTTGGACCGCAAGAGCTTCCTGTATCGATACGAGCCTGATAACGGGCCGACCTTGGTTTTTTTGCCAGTCGACGATGAGAAGCATGGAGTTTGACTCCCTCACAGTTCTGCTTGTACGAGATCTGCGAATTGGCCAGTAGATCTCTGGACATTGTGGTGTGCCAAGGTTGTTTGGTCAGCTGTGACGCCATCGACGATCCAAAGTACTCCAATTGTTCGGAATCAACCCGTTGCACGCTCGCCAGGATAGATGCGTAATCCCGGTAGGGAACTTCCTGTCGGCAAGAGCTTCCGGGTCTGAACGAGCGACCGGATTGCGTTGAGATGCCTTCTCTGAGCTGATTCTACCTTTTTAAGTACCAGGGCAGCTTGCGTGATCGAGGCGCCCTTCTGGTCCGCAGACAGTGTCTCCAAATATTTCACTTCCAGCCACGTGGCGATGACTTGGTCGCCCAACATCTTCTCAATTGTCTGAGGATCGTCACCGATCATTTCCGACTTGAGTTGGCGGAGCTGGCGGCGAACACTCTCCGAAACCAGGGAATTTCCACCGGCAATCAGGGCGATCCAAGCGTGTTCCGCGGTACGCGCCAGGTCCCCCAGGTTTGCCCAGACTTGTGGGTTGTCGTCCAAGAATTTCTGGAGCCATGCGACGGCAGCCTCGTCCCCAGTGTTCGCTCGCTTAATGTTGTCAGTTAGCAGCGCCCAGTCCTCTTTCGAGTGCGTGTTTGCTCTTGTCGGCTCAGCCATGATCTTTACCCCTTCGTCGCCACTCGTGGCCCTTGTGTAGGTAACAACCCGATATCGCCATCACGGCATGAGTCAGCAGTCGTGCTTGAGTGCACAAAGCATCCAAGGGTTGGCTCGCAGCCTCGACTTTCATCCAAGCCTGGAGCCACAACTGCTGCTCACGGGATTCCTGGACACGGTCCGATGCTTCCTGCTGAGCCGCTTCCGTGGCCTTAACCCCCGTCCCGACATAGGTTTTCTTGCAATGTCCGTCGACCCAAGTCGACCGATAGGTGTAACTTTTGCCGTTGCGTACGATTGTGTGCATCGACGTGTACCAGGATTTTGTGATTTCCCCACCCTTGGCGCGGGCTGCGTGACTCCCGACCATCGGACCTAAACTGTTGGGCTACAAGCTACGGATCAACTCTTGGAGCTGGGCCTGCAGTTCCTGCACCCCTTGGGGACGATCCTTCTTGGAGTCCGGTCCGAGCGGGGAACGTCGTTTCCTCGGCCCTTGCCGAGCCTGGCCAGCATCGACTGGCGGTGAGGTTGCTCCCGCAAGAACGGCACGAGCCGCTTGGATCACATCGTGCTGCAACTCGATGGCTTGGATGGCTCGCAACGGTGGGTTGGTTTCGCGTTCCACCTCATTCCATCGCGTCTGAATCTGATTCCACCATTCGCTCCAAAGTTTATCCGGCGGCAGGCATGCGATCGCAACTAACCTCTGAATACTGGGATCAAGTTTCCTATCCGGCTGCAGATAATCGCTCAGTTGAGGTTTTTCTCCGGTACGGTGTGCCGCACGCATCGACTTCAGCCACATTTCAAGGATGAGCGGCCCACCCCCTTGGGCGACCTGGAAGAGGACAAATTCTCGTATCTCATGGTTTCGGAACTCGTGAAAACCTCTGAACCCGGTCACATGGATAGCAAGATAGTCTGTGGCACCGGGCCACATGTCAAAGAACAGCGATCGATAGTAGAGCATGACATCTTCTGACATGCCGACTGCCTTGGCGATCTCCAGGTCTGATTGCCCCACGAGAATGCGGGCTTCAACTTCCGTTCTCAACAGTATGTCGTCGCGGTATATGCCCAGGGCGCCAGCGATAGAAGCGTGGAAACCCGGCGTGTTGGGCTTCGCACGTGCCGACAGATGGCAGACCGCTGCTAGCACGTGCGAGTCGGTGTATTCATTCGCCTGCTCCGTGCCCTCGACGATTTCTTCGGCTGTTCGCCACCGCGCATCAGGCGGTGCAAGCGGGTCGTAAGATGGTTTCGGTGCCGGGGCTGTGTCTATCTCGTCCATGAGTATCGTTCTCCAGTTTGAGTAATTACCTTTCAAAAGTGCATTTGACAACTGTGCGTGGATTATACATGGCGAAGGAAGCTCGAACGAGTGCAGTTACGGATCGGCCGGTCTCCGCCGCGGATCAGTCTGCGTCTCCGACCAATTGGGATAATTGACATTGAGCGCTTCCCGCTGTAGCTTCGTCCCGATGAGCCCGACCCGACGCCTCACAATACCGGACGAAGTGAAACAGGCGATTGCCAAAGTGAGGGAGTTCTACCGACTCGGTCAGGGCGCACCGACCGGTAGGAACCACGGACAGAACCTAATCGCGTCGCATGCCAAAAAAGTTGGACTGAATGAGGATACCATGCGTAAAGCACGTGTATTCGCTAATCCGGTACTTGGCTACGGCCAGGAAGAGTTGAACGGATTGATCGATCAGCTAGAAACTCACGTGTACTCGGACAATGGCTGGCAGTTCGGCAGGACTCACATTGTTCGCCTTATCTCGATAAAAGACCGCGAAGGACGTAAGACCCTGCAGGATGAAGTCATCGACCGAGAGCTGACCTGTTCGGAACTCGAAAGACTCATCCGTCAACGGTATGGGGCCAGAAAGCGCGCTGGTCGGCGTCGATATTTACCACGCAGGCGGGGAGAACTCCTCAGTGAGATCGACCATGAATGCGACAGATGGAGCCGCTGGTGGCAAACTTTGAAACGAATTGACGAGGACACGTCGCGGTTCGACCAACTTCCCAAGGGGGTGCAAGCCAAGCTCCGTGAAGTTGCTAAGGCCATCGAAGAACTTCAGAAGTCGGCGCAACTGGCCGCTGCCAAACGCAAGAAGCCCGAGTGACATCGTTGCCGCCTCAATACGGACGACAGTCACATCGGGCTCCGCGAGCCGGGCTACCAAGCTAGCAGGCGCGGCCCGCATCATCGACGTTGGAGTTGCCAGTTATCTACATTTCTCGGTGTCCCGAATTGAGATCTTGGCCGTGCGTCCGGGCATTCGCTCAGTTGTCACCAAACCGGCCGATTGCAGGTCGTCTAGGCCTCGATAGAACGCCTGGCGCGACACCCCGAAAGCGTCTCTTAATTCTGTCCCCAGAGTCAAGTCTTCATCTCGTTTTAGACAACCAGCTCGAAACCACAACATCAAACCAACCGTTATTGCTGAGCGCGATTGCAGCGTGCTAGCACGACATAACCACTTCAAGGGTATGGGTCCTTTAAGAAACTCGCCAGCACGCTGCTGACGTTTCATCGAATGGCGATGAACTGACGCTGACGACATCTGCTCGGGGAGCGGTTCGCCGTCAGAGCCGTCGTGCGGAATCGTCCAATTTGCGGGAGGGTAAGACATTCTCTCTAACTTTCCAACAGATAAGACTAATGATAATACAGACCGGGTGTAGTGAAGTCTGACACCCGCTGTCACGTTTCCGGACATGTATGGAATAAATTGGGGGGGTAGGTTCACTGAAGTTGAGCCCCGGCTTGGACCGCCTCAAATTCTTTCAGCATTGCCTCAATGTTGGTCCACATCACAGTCCCGCGGGGATCTAGAAATCGCTCTCCCGGTCTGATAATCTTCGCGTCGGTACGCAGTTCGAACCCGTCCAATACAATGCGACCGGCATCATTCATCGCCTGTTGAGTCAACCTGACAGCCAGATCGATGTCTTCAACTGGAGCTTCGATCAGTAGTGCGTCGTGTACGGGAGCGCAAACCGTTAATCCTCGCTCGGTCGCAAGACAGCAGGCAAGTCGCAAAATTTCTGCGCCGTTCGCCTGCACTGGAAAGTTTCTCAAGCTGGTGGGCCGGGCATCCTCGCCGCACCAAATCTGCCATCCAAATACTGTCCAGAGTCGTCCCCCCAGTCGAGCCTCATCCACCGCGGCGTTAGACCAAGCCCAGAACGTTGAGAAACGTTCGCGATGCAAGCGTAGCAACTCTCTCGCATATATTTCGGGTTTTCCAATCAATTGAGACAGGCCGAGTGAACCCATTCCATAATTGGCTGCCAAGTAGACAATCTTAAAGACATCGCGAATCTCACTGTGGGTCTTCTTGGTCGCTGAAGGTGGGGCATAGTTGCCCGCCTGGGCCAGCCACAGATAGGGGTCGCCCGCATTGTACGCTAACATCATTGCTGAATCTCGGGACAGCGCCGCTGCGATGGCAATTTCCTGAGCTGCATAATCGAGGTACGCGAGCGCTCGTCCCGCCGTAGGGCGGATCAATGCTCGCAACCATACGGATGGACCAAAAATGAACTTTGAGTTGCTGGGTTGATTCCGCCCCGTTCTTGCTGAGAACGGCCAGAGTTGAGTTCGGTTGCGGCCGTCAGTTCCGACCGCAAGATCATTCAAGCGTAACTGTGACAATGTATGCCGCAACTCCCGGAGCGGCGCGACGGCTGGGTGTTGTTTAGCCATTTGCCGGAACGTGTCGTCTTGGAGGTTCAGTCGTCCGGAGTCCAGTACCGGCCACGGGATCCCCTTACGGCTCAACCAAATTGCAAATTCTTTTTCTGAGAACGAATATGAGAGCGGATGATCAGATATTTCGGTCCCGGTTTGACAATCGAGCTGTGGACAATTTTGCGTCGGAACATATACACCATAGTCCTTGTTAACTTCATAAGTTATTCGGTTCGTCAACGCTCCCCAGTTCCTCTTAAGAGCTTCAAACACTTCAAAATCAATTGGAATACCAGTCCGTTCCATGCGCGCATCCGCAACCATGTAACGCCCCCTAACTAGTGCCCGGTCTAGATCGAGCGTTGGGAGCATTTTAGGCAGCAATCGTTTGAGCGCCGCGACGTCCTCCTCACAGTAATCCAATAGCGCAAGTCGTTCCTGCTCTGTAAATGGACCTCCGCGTATTGCTAGTTGCCGCAATGAGTCTTTCTCTTGACTAGTAAGGGCGTTGCACCCAAACCATGCCAAAGCCCCAAGCAATCCGTTGCCGCAAACAGACGTCCGCCCATTAGTCAGGCGGCGAAATTCAACATAAAGGTCAAGTACCCGAGTAGGTAACGGCCAGTCCAGCGCGAGCCAGCAGCTCAATTCGGCTGAAGCTAAATAAGCAACAAACAACGCGTCTGGCCCCACAGAGAATGGGGGGCCAGACATCGTTGCCAGCTCGTCTGCCCAAATCCTCAAGAGTCGTCCTGATCGAACCTCGTAGGCGACCATACAGATCGGCGTTGGACATTCACCATCAGGTTGGTGGAATTCGAAATCGACCAACCATATCTCGGAGAACTCAATGAGAGCCTCCCAACTTGTCACAGTTCGCCTCGCAGTCGCCGCAAAACTGGATGATCGAAGGTGTCTATGACTCTATCTTTGAACGCAATTCGTAACAATTCATGGATTGGCTTATCAGGCCAGATCGGATCAGGCAGTGCAGCCGACGTCGTGAAGACTTCATACGCGCCGAGACTCATGTTCGAGGCTACTCGGATCCATCTACCGCGGGCCAAATCCGCTGCCTCTGCTGCCGAACGACTCCATTCATCGAGCTTACCGTCGGCTCCAGGCAGTCGAATCGGCCAAAAAAACAGTACACCCTGGCGGTTGAGTGTAGGCACCATGAGGCGAGGTCCAACAGTGGATTCCGTTGCAAGCTCAGCGCGTAGATCACTGTCGACCAGGTAGATTTCCCGTTCCTCTTTAAGTTCGAGAACGCAGACCGGCATTTGATACTCCTCATCAACTGGCGTTTGGACCCACCACGTCCCGTCAGGCTTTCGCGTCGGAATTGTCAAAGTCTTCTTCTGTACTCCGAGTGAAACGGCATAGTCTTGGGAAAGTCTCAGCCGTTCGGGGTCAAATGGATCAGATTTCGGTTTAACATCATTTGGGGAAGTTTCAGTCATGGAATTCCTTATCAGTATGCTATGTGTGGATGTATTGAGTTCTGACCCGTCGTCGACCGGTCGTTTTCGCGAGATCCTGGTCCCGCGTTCAGATTCCCATCTTTTCCAGTTCAAGGCGTGCAGCCGCAGATCGTTTCGCGCGTTGGCTAACCGAAAGTGGCGGGGGGTCCTGGCCCTTGTTTTGGGCCGCGACAAACCTGCCAATTGCGGCGCGACTTGTATAGCGCCGCCCCCCGATCATGATCGTTTCCAACTTGACGCCGCGGATTCCACGCAGGCGCCAACGGTGGAGGGTTTGGAGACAGACTCCGCCACCGGGGAACTCTTTGCAAGCCTTCGAAAACGGGATCAACTCTTCTTCACTAAGATCGAAGTTCATAAAAAACGCCTCCCTTGGATCGTCCGCTACGAGTTGTTCGTAGACGCGACCGAGAGAGGCTACTTGGTGCTATAGAGGTGGGGGCAATCTGGGATTTCAAAGCACCGGTTTATCCCCGCATTTTTTTCTT
>JAQGHS010000961.1 GCA_028291605.1 Planctomycetaceae bacterium
CCTGCTTAATCGTATAGCCAGGGCCGCCGGTACCGTTGCCCAGCGGGCAGCCGACCTGAATCATGAAGTTGGGGATAATCCGATGGAAGACGATTCCATCGTAGAAGCCGATCTTGGTCAGCCCCAGAATATTCTTCACATGGCCGGGGGCGACATCGGGGTACATATCCAGCAGGATTTTCCCCATCGTCGTATCGAGTTCGATCTGGTAAGTCTTTTTCGTGAAGTCCAGATCCTTTTGGGCTGCGAGCACTTCAGCTTGTCGATTAGCCATTCCACTCTTTCATTGTCCGCCGACGGCGGAAACTGCGGGCAGTTACCCGGTGAAGGAAAAGAAGCCACCCGCCACTGAGCGGCTTCGAAAAATCCCGATGGTTCGTCCCTGCGGTACAGAGATTCCGCCATGTTAGGCATCTCAACAGCAGCCGTGAAGACTGACGCCCCAATTTCAGGCCGGAGCGAGATTGGCCTGTAAGATGGGCACTCCTGCCCGTCTCTTCGTTTTTGGTTTGATTCCCACGGGCGGTGAGCACCAAGAAATCACACCCGATGACCGAATCAACGTTATTGAATTCAGACGGGCTGGAGTCCTCATCCCACGCGAATGGGGCGGATTTCACGCCTCGCCCTGACTGGACCGGTACCCATCCAGCGGGCTACGATGAGCGTCGGCAAGCGTGCCGTGAATCGCCAAACACCCTGTGGAATCCGCTGATGAAGCTCTCGCTCAAAACGCTGCTCACTCTGAGCTACCTGTTATTGATCCCCACCTTCGCTCAAACCCAGGACAAGCCTGCGAAGGAAGAATGGATTCAACTTTTCAATGGCAAGAATCTGGACGGCTGGATCCCTAAGATCCGTTATTACCCGGCCGGCGAGAATTTTGGCAACACATTTCGCGTGGAAGACGGTGTGCTGAAGGTTTCCTACGACAAGTACGACAAATTCGGTGCCAAGTTCGGGCATCTTTTTTACAAGGAACCGTTCAGCAACTACCGCCTGCGAGCCGAATACCGATTCGTCGGCGACCAGGTCAAAGGGGGCCCGGGTTGGGCCATTCGCAACAGCGGCATCATGATTCATGGCGAATCCCCGGCGACGATGGGGAAGGATCAAGAATTCCCCGCTTCAATCGAAGTCCAACTGCTGGGCGGCAACGGCAAGGATCCGCGTTCGACGTTGAATCTCTGCACGCCCGGCACCAACGTCGTCATGAACGGGCAACTCATCACCCAGCACTGCAACAATTCCAAGTCGAAGACTTACGCTGGTGACCAATGGGTGACCGTCGAGTTAGAAGTTCACAACAGCAAGCTGATCAAGCACATCATCAACGGCGAAACGGTCCTGGAGTACACCGAACCGCAGCTCGATGACCGCGATGCCCACGCGAAGGAACTCGCGGCGAAGCAGGGGGGATTGATCCTGAAAGGCGGGACGATTTCGTTGCAGTCGGAAAGCCATCCGGTGGAGTTCCGCAAGGTGGAGCTGCTGAAACTGAAGGATTGATTCTGGAAAGTAGCCTTCACGCTCCGCATGAAGAAGGCCGAGCGCGCAGTGGACGTTGAATGCCTTAACAGTTGGTCTGCGCGCCCGGCGCTCTTCACGCTCCGCGTGAAGGCTACAATTTTCAAGCTTGCCCCTGACCGAGGTCTTCCCCATGCGTATCGTCCCCGCGTTATTGCTGGCGTTGATCATTTGCTGTAGCGATCTGAACTTCGCACACGCTCAAGCCCTCGGCCTTCCTGATCGGGACAGTCCCGGCGATCAACAAATCCAGGAATATCTCGGCCGTCTGGCAACCCAGAATTATGCGAAATTCGCGGGCGATCTCGCATCGCACGCCGAGTGGACCAAGCGTCTGGCGGCCTATCGGCAAGAGTATCTCTATATGCTCGGGCTGCATCCGCTGCCCGAGCGAACGCCGCTCAATGCGACAATCACCGGCAGCCTGAACGGGGACGGCTATGTCGTGGACATGATCCACTACCAAAGCAAACCCGGGCTGTATGTCACGGGCAATCTCTATCGACCGGCGAAGGTGGAACCCGGCCAGAAGTTGCCAGCTGTGTTTTACGTCTGTGGCCACGCGCGGCGCGGACGAGACGGCAACAAGACCGCCTACCAGTCACACGGCATCTGGTTCGCGCGGCATGGGTATGTGTGCCTGGTCGTCGATACGCTGCAACTGGGTGAGATCGCGGCAATCCATCACGGCACCTATAGCGAGAACCGCTGGTGGTGGCATTCTCGCGGCTACACCTCGGCAGGAGTGGAATGTTGGAACGGCGTACGAGGGATCGATTACTTAATCAGCCGGGCCGATGTCGATCCCGAACGCATCGCCGTAACGGGCATCAGCGGAGGAGGAGCAGCGACGTTCTGGATTGCTGCGGCCGACGAACGAGTACGCGTCGCGGTCCCCGTCAGCGGCATGGCCGACTTACTCGCTTATGTGCCGAACCGCGTCATCAATGGACATTGTGACTGCATGTTCCTGTACAACACCTTCGACTGGCCGTGGGTGAGGATCGCCGGGTTGATTGCTCCGCGCCCCATGCTGTTTGCGAACAGCGACAACGATGCTATTTTCCCAATGGATGCGAACGAACGCGTCAGCAATCAGCTCGAACGGCTTTACAGCTTGTACGGAGCCAGCGACAAGGTCGATGCGATGGTGAGTGTCGGCGGGCACGCATATCGCGAGGATCTCCGACAGGCCATTTACCGGTTCATCAATATTCATCTGAAACAGGATTCGCGGCCAGTCACGGACAGCGAGATTGATCTCGTGGAAGAGACCGGGGGACAAGTCAAATCGCCCATCGATCCGATCAAGTTGCGGGTCTTTGCCCAGGATAGTGATATCCCAAAGGATCAACTCAACACGACGATTGATGAGCACTTTGTCCCGTTCGCGACAGTGGAAGTGCCCACTGCCGAAGGCCTTCCCGAGTGGAAAACAAAACTGAAAGCCGAACTGCGGCGAGTTGTTTTCCGAGCATTGCCCGAATCCATTCCTGCGGCGAAGGCCACGAGTGAGATCAACGGCGTGACCCTATTGGAAACAGAGCCAGGGGTCATCATTGGGCTGCGGAAATTGACTGGGGGTAAAGCACCGGGACCGATTGGGTTGCTGGTAATGCAAGGGGACGTGCCGGTGCGCACGGCTTTGCCAAAGGCGTCAAATTTCCTGTCAAATTTTTCGATGTTCCAATCCCTCTATTTGTGCGAAACTCGTGGCGCGGCCACGAATTCAAGTCGATGGACACGCAAGAACCCGCCAAATTATGTAGAACGCTCGCACGTACTACTGGGGAGGACGGCCGATACTGGCCGGATTTTGGACATTGTCGCCACAGTCAAGTATCTGAAATCCATCAACAGCGGTGATCGGGTGGAAGTCGCTGGAAGCGGCAGTGGTGCTATCCTGGCAGCTTATGCCGCGCTACTGGCACCTGAGATTGACGGCGTGTTAGCCGGTGACCCGCCGCTGACGCACATGGACCCCAGCGCCCCGCAATTCTTGAATATCCTCCGCGTGGCAGACGTGCCGGAAATGTTCGGACTGCTCGCCCCACGCAAGCTGACCATCGTCAGCAGTGACGAACGTCTCAAGAAGACAGTAGCCATATATGCAGCCGCCGGTGGTGAGAAACAGCTCACCCTGATCCCGATACCAGCAGAGCCAAAAAAGTAGCTCCGCGATTGGACATATTCGTAATCCCGGAGGGATTAAAGAGATTAGCCGGTGGTTGAGGAGCGGAGCGACGACACCACCGGTAATGCGTCAATCCAGATTGCACCCTGGAGGGATGCCAGAGGGAACGAGGT
>JAQGHS010001040.1 GCA_028291605.1 Planctomycetaceae bacterium
TGCAAGGTCACCGCGGCCGAACCCTCGATAGATGTTTGGTGCGTCGCACCGGCCAGAGTTCCACTCACAGGGCCGGGCGAAATGACACCGTTTGTAGAACCACACCGAAGCGCCACGCAACCAGAACGAAGTCAGAACTCCGTCAACGAAATGTGTGGGGAAACTTTTTCATAATTCCTCACTGCGCTCAACGTGCGCTCTCTTGACAGCGTAGGGCCATATAGATGTTAGGCTAAATCGGCAACCGATTTGGGCCTACGGATATTCGTCGTAAGTCCAGTAACCAGGTCGAACCTTATGATCCAGATAATTGAGTGGCTCGAACATACGGGTGAGCCAAGCATCGATCTGACGATGTGATGAGTAACGTTCCACACAGTACACTCGCATCCGACTAAGACCGCCGTTTAGGACCTTCGCCTTTCGCTGGACTAGAAAAAAGTACATTGAGACATACGAAATGAGCATGAAGATGATTAAGTACAGCAATCGCATGTCATAACCCATTCCGCTTGATCACGGCGAAACTCTGCCTAACGACCAGGTTAACCCGCGTTGTGCCGCGAGCGATTTGAATCACAGAGTCTCATCCCAACCGCCGCACAATGTCGGGTTGAATCGCTTGTTAGGCGGTACGCGTCTAAAACGTAACGTACACACCAATGTCCTTTGACGCACAATGTGCTAGGAGAGCGACGTAGGAAGCCAACTCGGACAGCATATTACTACGAAGTATGGAGTAGAACTGCCGAACCATTGTCGGGGATTGGAAATATGCACCTTGATAACCTGGATCAAAGTACCGTTCGCCTTCGCAGAAGGGGGTCCCCAGCAATGCATTTGCGTCTTCCCCTGGCAATGCGTCACTGAGGGCGATCCACGAGTCCCCCAGTCCATAGTCTTCGACGACATTGTAATACCGTGTTATCGCTAAGTCACCCAGTTCTTGGACGTCCCCTTTCTCTAACGTCGATTCCCAATCGATGGACAGCGGTTGGCCTTCATAGGGGTCCGTGAGATTTAGCCGTTCGCGGTGGATGAATTCGACCAGTGGAGCGCGGTCGTTGGTGGAAAGTGCGCATCGCAAGAGCGGGGCCAATTCGACGTCAAAACACAGCCAGTCGAACGCATATGCCTTGTGCGACATCGACACTGGAGTATCCTTCTTCCGCCTAACGCCGAGGTTAACGCGCGTTGTGCCGCGCGGATGAGTTGAATAACACGTTAAACCCGACCGCGGCACAATGTCGGGTTGAACCGCCTGTTAGGCTTTCGTACTGTCACGCAACTGTTGAGCCTGCGACGTGAATTGCCGAGCGCTGTAAGTTAGTCCGACCATGCTGCCGAGCCACACAAAGTAGCCAACACGAAGCGGGAACCGAAAATGCGCGTCGAGGTGATGAGCGCCGGCCAATTCACCAAGATAGTGCAGCACCAGAATCGTAACAGTAGAAGCAATCACCGTAGCTATGATACCGCACCACCTCGCGGCAGACCAGCGCCCAATGGCCAGGAACACCAGCCCAAGCAAGAATAGAAAATTGGGCCACCACCAAGGGTGCAATAAGCCGCCGGGGAGCACGTTCAAGCAGTCATATCCCATGAACTGCTGAGACACAGGTCCCCAACCGACGGCTTCAACGTGGATGTCGATGGCTGGCAGAAACAGGGACAGGAGATAAGCCGAGATCAGCGCGAACGCAAATCGCCCCGTATGCGGGCGCGACTGATTTCGTCCAAGGTCACCCAGGTTGAGTGGTCGCGATTGAACTTGCATTACATGCAAATTGTTCGGGCTCATCTCAATCTGCCTAACGCCCAGGTTAACCCGCGTTGTGCCGCGCGAGCGATGTGACAAGCACCGACCAAACCCACCCGCGGCATACGTCGGGTTGAACCGTTTGTTAGCCATTGGTCGACACCACGGTAATTACATCTTCCACTGGAAGGCCAATCTGCCGTGCCCAGTCAATCGCGCACTTGATAATCCAGTACGGTGAGTCGGAATCAAACGGATCGGATGCGTCTGTCTCATTGTATAGGCTTTTGAGACAGATTTCCTCAAACATGTACTGTGCTTCGAGCACGTCATTCTGTTCCGCAATCGCGGAAAGGGTACGTTCGCGCACAAGGTTGAAAATGCGATGAGCATCAGGCCATAGAGCTTGGTCAGTCGCCAACGAAAGTACCCAGCGGTGCGTCTCACGGTCAGACGCAGAAGCTTCGAATAGGCGAAGCAATCCGACGATGTCATCGACCAAGTATTAGAGCTCCCTTGCCACTGGCTAACGCCCAGGTTAACCCGCGTTGTGCCGCGCGAGTGAGTTGATTAATACATTAAACCGGCCCGCGGCACAATGTCGGGTTGAACCGCCTGTTAGGCCATATGTACCACAAATGCCAGTTTACCAACTGGATTGATTTGCGTCATGCCGGAAGTGCACCACACAGAGACGCCGATGGGAAGTATTAAGTGATCGAGCCGTCGCTACGAGCAGTTCGGAAACACGAGCGTGCCAAGCAGTAGTCCAAAAGTAGATAGCCTGTAACGAGAGCGATAGACGACACATAACTGGCCCCCACAAATGCCAACGACGCGTCCGCTGCGTGGTTGGGATTTCGTGTGACAAGCACGAGTGCCGTGAAGACACCAATCAAATGAACGGCAATAGGAAGTCGTATGCGGGTCACTGACGACGATCGCGCACAGATCGTCACCATTCCGGATAGTACGAGGAAACAAAGTGGTGATACGATCCAAAATCCTACTGGGACCGACACCAAGTGGAATTCGCTGGGGAGAGCAGCCCAAGCAAAAAGGATGGCGACTGGTGCATATGATCCCTGGCCGTCGCTTCGGATAAAGCTGAGCGACACGAAGAACGCCAGCAACAGATAGGTGATGCACAACGGAAATCGATACAAAGCAGGAGACATACGACGCCACTGCCTAACGCCCAGGTTAATCCGCGTGTGCCGCGGGAGGGATGTGACTATTACCAACCAACGCCACCCGCGGCACGCGTCGGGTTGAACCGTTTGATACTCATCATGGCCTCCTGTTGGTGGAGGCTGTCCTAAAGTTGTTGTGATGCCCGAAGGCTCACACGGCGGGATTGTGGTCCAGCCGGTTAACGGGCTCAACCCCCTGACCAACAGGAGACAGATGATTAGATTCTATCAACACCCCCATCCATACTACTGCGGAGTCGACCTGCGTGCCAGAACAATGCACGTCTATGTCGCCGATGACGACGCCCTCACCCCGAGTGACACCTAGCTGGAGACGACGCGAGTCGCGAGCCAACCCTGTTTGAATCCGCCGGAGGTGGGGCACGGATGAGTTTCTAGGAGAGTCTGAAGCACGCTCGACGCTGGCGACAGCCGCGAGCGTGAGGGCTGAAACGCCTCAG
>JAQGHS010001042.1 GCA_028291605.1 Planctomycetaceae bacterium
AATGAGAACGGCTTGATCAAGTAATCATCAGCGCCAGCGTCCAAACCGGCCACCCGGTCCTCAACGGCATCGCGCGCAGTGATGATCAGAATGGGATTCGCAAACCCCGTTGCTCGCAATTCGCGAATCAGACTCAGACCGTCCCGATCGGGAAGCATCAGATCCAGCACGATGACATCAACGGGTTTCTCGCGGATATGAACCAGTGCTTGAGCGACTGTTGCGGCCGGCAGGACCTCGTAACCCTCTTCACGCAGTCCACGTGTCAGGCTCTCCAACAGTGGAGTTTGATCTTCGACGATTAGCAGGCGGGGCATGATGGGCGATTCGTCCCTTATTTGTCGCAGAACTCGCCAAAATCTCTGGCCGGTTTGGTGTCAGATCTCCGAAGTCTTGGTGACCTCGGCAGCGGGGATGGTATTTCAGTATCCCCCGCTGCACCCCGTACAGCAACCCGCGTACGACCCCTAAAGCGAATTTAACCTCGTCGTTCACGTGAACGCGTGATACGGTATTCCATTTCGGCAACAGTCCTGAAAATGAGAGGCGAAAACTCGATCTGTGGTCGATTTCAGTAGACAGATCTGCTAATCTTGATGGGTCTCCGGCGCTCGGAATTTGGTGATTGCCAGCAACTCGCGCTGCCGGAGCAAAATTGGGCATCATTATTGGCTCTTTCTGATCCACGGGAGTATGGGCGATGTTGGAATTCACCGGACAAGGATCTGCCCACACGTGCGACGGGGTCACACGTCGCGATTTTTTGCAGGTCGGGACTTTAGGAGCGGTCGGGCTGTCGTTGCCGCAATACATTGCGGCCCAGCAGCAGGGATCGGTCGATCCTGCGGCTCGCGAAAAAGCCTGCATCATGATCTTCAACCTGGGCGCCCCCAGCCAGGTCGATACGTTTGACATGAAGCCCGAAGCTCCGGCCGAGATTCGCGGCCCGTTCCAGCCGATCAATACCAAGTCCGCTGACATCCAGATTTCGGAGATCTTCCCGCGACACGCGGAAGTCGCCGACAAGTTTTCGATTGTCCGCTCGTGCTATCACACTTCGGCAGCCGTGCATGATGCCGGCTGGCAGATGATGCAAACGGGCCGGCAATTCAGCGGCGGAATCAACACGCCGCACGCGGGAGCCGTACTCAGCTACCTCAAGGGACGGAAGTCGGATCTGCCGCCGCACGTCATTCTGCCCGAAACGATGGGCCGCGGTGGCGGAAACTTGCCGAATGGTCAAGCGGGTGGTTTTCTCGGCAAAGGCCAGGATCCATTCGTGTTGTCCGCCGATCCCTCACAGCCGAACTTCAAAGTGCCCGACTTGTTGCCGCCGCAAGAAATCGGCACCGTTCGTCTCGATCGCCGCAAGAAACTGCGTCAAATCGTGGACGAAACCGTCAAGGATTTTGAAACGAGCGATGACGCCAAACTGCTCGACACCAATTTCCAGGTCGCTTATCGCCTGATGACCAGCACGCAGGCCCGCGAAGCGTTCGACTTGTCGAAGGAGTCGCTGGCCACTCGCGAACGTTACGGCATGAACCGCTTCGGCCAGTGCTGCCTGTTGTCGCGGCGGCTGATCGAAGCCGGAGTGCGATTCGTCACCATCAACACATTCCTGACGGTGTTCGATGAAATCACGTGGGATATCCACGGTTCCAAACCGTTTACGTCGATTGAAGGAATGAAGAACATCGTAGCCCCGATGTACGATCAGGCTTACTCGGCCTTGATCAGCGACCTGGCCGACCGCGGCATGCTCGATTCCACGCTGGTCTGCAATCTGGCCGAATTCGGCCGCACGCCGCGCGTGAATCCGGCAGGTGGCCGCGACCACTGGCCGCAGTGCTTCTCGACGTACTATGCCGGCGGCGGGGTGAAGGGTGGCCGGATTGTCGGCCGCAGCGATCCCATCGGCGGCGTGCCTGCCGAACGTCCCACCGATCCCGGCGACATCGTCGCAACGATCTTCCATAGCCTGGGTCTCGACCTGGAAACCAAGCTGCCTGGACCGTCAGGGCGACCGTTCCCGATCGTCGATTTCGGCAAGCACGAGATCAAAGAGTTGTTCTAATTCCATCGAAATCTGTCGGCCGCTGACGACACGATTTTAAACCACGAATTACACGAAACACACGAATAATCAAAATGAGGGAGCCAAACTGGACGAGGTCCGCTCAGGTCCACGTACTTTCGAGCCTGCCTTCAGATCCGTGTTTTCCTATTAAATTATTCGTGTCATTGGTGTGATTCGTGGTTACTTGAGTTCTTTTTCTCGCACCTAGGTCTCTGCAATGCGCTCGCTCGTCCTAATGTGTCTGTTAGCCGCACCGCTGTCCGTACAAGCGGAAGCTCCCGACGTGCCGAATTTCCGCAATCAAGTGTTGCCCGTGCTGTCCAAGTCGGGCTGCAATTCCGGGGCCTGTCACGGTGCCTTGGCAGGGAAGGGGGGCTTCAAGCTCTCGCTCCGTGCGTACGATCCGATCTCCGACTACCACGCCATCACCAAGCAAGCACGTGGTCGGCGGGTGGAATTGGCCGATCCCGGCTCCAGCCTGTTGTTGACTAAACCTTCAGGGGCAGTGCCCCACAAGGGTGGCCTGAGATTCGACGTTGATTCTCTCGATTACAAAATCATTGCCAATTGGATTTCTGCTGGTGCACCTGGCCCCAGCGATCAAGATCCCGTGATTGAACGTCTGGAAGTCACGCCTGCGGCCACGGTGCTCGACAAGACCAAGACCGAGCAACTCCAGGTGCGCGCGGTCTACTCAAACGGCCAGACGGAAGACGTGACCCGCTGGACCAAATACACCTCCGCGAATGAAACCGTCGCGAACGTCGACGATCTTGGAAAAATCTCCATCATCGGATACGGGGAAGGGGCCATCACCGGTTGGTTCTCCAGCCGAATCGTTGTCGCACGCATCACTTCTCCCTACCCCAACCAAGTCACCCCGGAGACATATGCCAAGGCGGAACGTCGCAATTTTATCGACGACCTTGTCTTGGCCCAGCTGGAACGACTGCGACTGCTGCCGTCTCCCCCCGCGGGCGACTCCGAGTTTCTGCGTCGAGCCTACCTCGATACGATCGGCACTCTCCCGAAGCCTGAAGAGGTTCGTTCGTTCTTGAGCGACACGTCTGCGGATAAGCGGGACAAGGTCGTTGAATCGCTGCTGGCCCGGCCGGAGTTCGTCGACTACTGGACCTACAAGTGGTCCGATCTCTTGTTGATCAATGGCCAGAAGCTCCGCCCGAAACCGGTCAAGGCCTACTACGACTGGATCCACAAACAGGTCGCCGACAACGTCCCCTGGGACGAGTTTGCCCGGCAGATTGTCACCTCGCAGGGAAGCAGCCTGGATCAAGGTGCCACCAATTTTTACGCCCTGCATCAAGACCCCGAAGAGATGGCTGAGAACACCAGCCAGGCATTTTTGGGTCTATCGATTGGTTGTGCGAAGTGCCACAACCACCCGCTGGAGAAATGGACCAACAACCAATACTACGGCTTCGCAAACCTGTTCGCCCGCGTCCGGGCCAAAGGTTGGGGTGGCGATTTTCGTAGCGGCGATGGCGTCCGCACGTTGTATGTGGCAACGAAGGGCGACTTGATTCAACCTCTCACCGGCAAGCCTCAACCGCCGACGCCTCTCGATGGTCAAGCGCTAGAGTTCAACTCGACTGTTGATCGCCGGATCGCATTGGCCGCCTGGTTGACGGCTCCCGAAAACCCGTACTTCAGCCGGGCCATCACCAATCGCGTGTGGGCCAACTTCTTCAACGTCGGCATCGTCGAGGCTGTCGACGATCTGCGAATCTCGAACCCCGCCAGCAATGAAGCGTTGCTGGCTGCCTCCGCGAAGTACCTCGTCGACAACAAGTACGATCTGAAGTCGCTGATCCGGGCCATCCTGCAGTCGAAGACCTATCAACGAACCAGCCAGGCCCTCGCGGAAAACAAGGACGAGAAGCGTTTCTATTCACGCTATTATCCGAAGCGGCTCATGGCCGAGGTTCTGCTGGACGCGATCAGTCAAGTCACCGATGTCCCTTCGGAATTCACCGAAATCACGTTCCCCGGAAGCGATAAAGCCAAGACAGACGCTTACCCCAAGGGAACTCGAGCCATTCAATTGCATGACTCGTCGGTGGCATCTTACTTCCTGAAAGCATTCGGCCGTAACACGCGGGAAATCACTTGCGAATGCGAACGGAGCGAAGAGCCGAGCATGGTGCAGGTGCTGCACATTTCGAACGGCGACACCATCAACCATAAACTCAAAGCCACTGACAACCGCATTGGCAAACTGCTGGCGGCCAACCAGTCGAATGAGCAAGTCATCGAAGAAGCTTACTTGCAGGCCCTCTCGAGATTCCCGACGGCTGACGAGAAATCCCGGACTCTGGCTCTCCTGGCGGAGACGCCCGAAAGCAGCCGTCGTGAAGCCTTGGAAGACGTTCTGTGGAGCATTTTCAGCAGCCGCGAGTTCTTGTTTAATCATTAGTTCGTTGGCAAATGCCATCTAAATTACGAAGAGTTTTAGCCACGGATTGACACGGATGAAACACGGATTGGGTCATCCTATGCCACGTTAATCGGCAAAACGAACGAACAGTTTTGATCAGGTTCAGTCTGTTCAACGACTCGATATTGTTTGTCTTTATCCGTGTTTCATCCATGTCAAACCGTGGCTAAAAAAACTCTTTAATCATCATAAGAGATACTGCTTGAGGTCTTTTTTCATGCGATCTTTGATTTTCAGCATAACGTCTGTCGTACTTTGCACTGCGACCTGTGTCGCGGCCGAAACCGCTCCCAGCTACGAACAGCATGTGGCTCCCATCCTGAAGAAATACTGTGTCGGTTGTCACAACGCGACCGAACTGGAAGGTGAGTTTTCTCTGGAATCGTTCGCTGAACTGCAGAAGGGGGGCCCGCGTGGCCCCGCCATTCTGGCCGGTGATTCCAAATCCAGCCGCCTGATCCGCATGCTGACGGGCCAGGCGAAGCCGGCCATGCCGCCCAAGAGCGAACCCGGTCCCAAGCCGGAAGAGATTGCTCTCTTGAAGGCGTGGATCGACGCAGGCGCCGTGGGCCCCAAGGGTGCCGAGCCGCTGCCGCTGACACTCAACACACCCAAGCTGGCCGCCGCGAAGCAGCCCAAGGCTGTCACTGCGGTGGCGTGGTCGCCGGATGGCAAATTGCTCGCGGTCGCCCGTTTCGCTGAAGTCCAACTGCTGAATGCCGAAACACAACAACCCGTCAGCGTCATCGGTAATCAACCTGGCAAAGTGAACTCGGTCAAGTTCTCTGCCGATGGCCGCCTGCTGGTGATTGCCTCGGGAGTTACGGGATTGCGGGGCCAGGCCACGCTGTGGGATGTTGCCGCGAACAAGCTGGTCCGACAGTTCGACGGACATCGCGACATCCTGTTCGCCGCCGCACTCAGTCCTGACGGCAAGGTGCTCGCCACGGGCAGTTATGATCGGCAAATCGTTCTCTGGAATGCAGAGACGGGTGCACAACTCAGGGCGCTGAAGGGGCACAATGATGCGATCTATGATCTGGCATTCAACCCCGCCGGTACCGTCGTCGCCAGTGCCAGTGGCGACCAGACGGTGAAGCTGTGGCAGGTCTCCACGGGTATTCGACTCGATACGCTTAGCCAGCCGCTGAAGGAACAGTTCTGCGTCAGCTTCAGCCCGGATGGTCAGGCGGTTGTGGCGGGTGGCGTCGATAATCGGTTGCGAGTCTGGAAATTCATGTCGGCTGACGTCCCGCAGATCCATCCGCTGCTAGTCGCCCGTTTTGCCCACGAAGGTCCGCTGGTCCAACTGGCGTTCTCCAAAGATGGCAAACAGTTGGTGTCGGTTTCTGAAGACCGCACCGTGAAGCTGTGGGACGCGACCACCTATACCCAGACCTACGTGTTTGAGAAACAGCCTGACATCACCGCTGCATTGGCATGGAGCCCCGCGGGCAATCAGTTCGTTCTCGGCCGCATGGATGGATCGTTGCAGTTCTACGCGGTCAAGCCGGGA
>JAQGHS010000023.1 GCA_028291605.1 Planctomycetaceae bacterium
GGCACGATTAACTTGCGATGCACAGTCCTGAATCGATCAAGCCGAAAGGGCCGTTGAAATGTGAAATCGAACGACGCTCGGAATGCCCCTCACCCCCCGACCCCTCTCCCCGGAGTACCAGGGCGAGGGGAGCAGAGTCATCCATTTGTTCGCCGGTTTCTGTGGGTACACTCATGATGACCCGCAATCTCACTCCGTCAGTTTAAAATTCCGGAAGTACGTCGACGACGTCACCTCCGGTGCCCACGACGCGTCCTGGCCGCCCCAGAAGTGGGCGAAGAAGAAATGGTCAATCGGGGCCTGTTTTCCCGTGCGGAACCGCAGGTCGGTCTTCTCCAGGACCGGCTTGCCATCGATCCAGACCTGAATCGCTCCATCCTTTTTCTCGTCGGCGGAATTCAGTTTCACGGACATCTTCAGCTTGTACCATTGGCCGGGAACGGCTTTCACATTGAGTGGCAGATCGTCGCCGTACTTGCCCTGCATGTCGAGGTGATAGACATAGATGACCAGCGCTCCGGCTTCCCGCCACATATAGCGGACGGTCCAGCCGTCGCCGCGCGGTTTGCGTCCGCCACTGGTTGAAGTCCCCCCCGAGAGTCCCGGCAGTTTGCCCCCCTGGCGGAAGTCGAATCCCGTTCCGTCGGCCTCGCCGAAGCGCACGTCATATTCCAGCGTGTAAGCGTCGCGGGGCGGGATGTTGGAAAAGAGATGGGCTCCCGACTTCAACCAGCCAAACGTCTTCGCCTGCGTCGTGACTCTTAACGCGGGCTTCGAATCCGGCAGGTGGACGATGTCGGCCCGTCCGAGGTCCGCATAATAAGGAGTGCCAAAATCAAGCTCCGCCTTCTGCAGAGTGTAGGGTCCGTCGGCATGTTCAAAGCGGACGGTCTTCCCCAATTGCAGCTCGCCCCCGCGAGCCCGGTGGTCAACGCCCACCAGCAAGATCATCAGCAGCAGCCCCCAGCCATATCGAATTAATGAGTGCCGCATGGCGGGTGATCCTCTCCTGGTCCACAAATGTAATGATCGAGCACGCCTCCGGGAATCGGCCGGCATTGATACATGCTATCCCGGGGCTCATAGCAGGGACAAGCCGCCCGATTCGTGTCGCCGAAGTCGCCAAGTCTTCGGGGGCTGTCAGAGTGAAATTCTTCCGGTCGATGTGATCGCCTGATCTCATGATCGTCCAGCGAAGGGGCCGGCTGGCCGGGATTCTTTAAGATTGCCGTCGCACCAAACCGCCCCACGGTCCCGATCAACGGACTGTCAAAATCAATATGTCCACTGCATAGGATTCGTCCGTATCGCATAACCCATACGTGCATACCTATTCTTTTGCATCCTATTACATTCGCAGAAAATGTGCACGCACTGCATCCGTCCGTCGCGAAAGGTGGAACAAAATCGACAATCTTATTGTTTCACAACACTCAGAGTGTTCCGGGGAGGGTTCTACCTCCCGAATGGGCCATCTGTGCTGTCTGTTCAACAACCGACGGTCCGTTCAGACTGTTCGTCGACCTGTACGGGCCTGACTTTTCGAACAAGGCGCGTTGCCAAAAGGAAACGTTCAGCTGCTGCATTTTGCTGCACAAAGTGGGTTTTCGAAGACTCGCTGGACAGGACTGGTGCATTATTTGACACAGGGGGTTTCTGACCTAATTTTCTGGGACGTGGGCCAACACGTGAGATGCATACTTAGACGAACACCATTAGACATCAGCGGGCTTGGGAGACTATGTTCAGAAATCTGTTTGGCAACGCCTTTCGATCAACATCAAGACGACGTCCAACACGCAGCAAACTTGCTTTCGACACTATCGAAACACTGGAAACTCGCCTCGTCCTCTTTGCCGCTTCCGGCAATGCCTGGCCGACTTCGCAGCTCATTACCATCAGCTTCGAGCCCGATGGCACGAACCTGGGTGGCGTGAATAGCGATTTGGCCAGCAAATTCAACGGCAATTCCAACCTGGCCGGACGCTGGCAGAGTGAGATTCTGCGAGCCGCAGAAACTTGGTCCGAGGCCACGAATATCAACTTCGTCGTGGTGTCCGACAACGGGGCGGCGAGCGGATCGGGTAAGTACCAGCAGGGAGACCCCGGTTTCGGCGACATCCGCATCGGTGGCTACGACTTCCAGAACACGTCTCTCGCCCGGGCCTACATGCCTCCGACCGCCAACAACTTCTCGGTCGCTGGCGACATCGCCTTCAATACGGGGATCGCCTACGGGGTCGGTCAAGGGTATGACCTGTATAGTGTCGCCCTGCACGAGCTGGGGCATGCCCTGGGATTGGATCACACTTCGGCCAGCAGCAGTGCCGCCATGTGGTCCAGCTATAACGGCATCAAGACCAAACTCGGGGCCGACGACATCGCCGGTATTCGCAGTATCTACAGCGCCAACGGTAGCCGCGAGGTCGATGACTATGACGTGAAGACCGGCAATAATACAGTCGGCACAGCGACTGATATCACAGGGAAAATCGTCAAGTCGTCCGCCAGCGCAGTGGTCACGGAACTCGACATCACTACATCCACCGACGTCGACTATTATAAGTTCACCGCGCCTCGATGGACTGATGATACGGTCGTCGTTTCGATGCAGGCCTCTGGACTCAGCATGTTGTCGCCGAAGCTGACGGTCTATGCCGCCGATCAGAAGACCGTGTTGGGCACCGCCACAGCGACCACTCAGTACGGCGGAACTGTTAAAGTGACGTTGACCGGCGTTGGTAACAACGATGTCTTCTATATCAAGGCAGAAGACAGCGGTACGTCCGCGTTCGGTGTTGGAAATTACGCCATCACCGTCGATCTGGGTGCCACCACGACGCCGACAGCAACACCGCCCAAGACGACCATGGCCAATGGCGCGACTCCCAGCAGCAAGGGTGGAGTCGCTGAAGGGGGCGGTGAGTTTGATGACATCATTTCGCCAACTCCCGTGATCCAGACCATCAGCCCCGACACGGGTGCCAGTAGTACCGACTTGACCACCAGCAGTTCGCACATCGTGCTGTCGGGTGTGGCCCCGTTGTTGAGTACCGTCGAGATCTACGAGAATGGTCATTCGATTGGCTCATTCTTGAGTCTATTAGGTGCCTGGTCATATTCGGTTCCCGGGACGCTGGCCGACGGCAACTATACGTTCATGGCCCAAGGCCATGGCCTCCTGGGATTGGGCCTGTTGAGTGGTGGCAATTCGGATCCCGTCACCGTGACGATCGATACGAAGGCCCCCGTCGCCCCGTCGCTGAATTTGACGACCGGGGATCAGGCGACCTCCATGACCGGCACCAGCGACCCGAGTGCGCTGATCACGATTTATGATAACGGCGTGGTCTACGCCACGACGACGGCCGACGGCCACGGGAACTGGTCGCTCAGTACAGCCGGTGCGA
>JAQGHS010000032.1 GCA_028291605.1 Planctomycetaceae bacterium
AATCATCTGTCATTCGTACAAGGTGGCGGGCATGGCGGATCTCACCCGCACTTAGTGAACGAATTTGTGAGCGCGTTGACGAACAACCGCGATCCATGGCCGAATGCAGTGCAGTCTGCAAACTGGACCTGTGTGGGTATCCTGGCTCACGAATCCGCCTTAAAGGGCGGAGAAATCGTGCGATTGCCAGAGTTTACGTTGGCATAAATCGCGATTGAGTGGGGGTCCGTCGGGGACCCACGGGAGTTCTTGCGCAGCGTCGGAATTATTGACGCTGACTACGGAGATTGAAGTCAAAATGATTTGATCCATCGAGCGTGGTCTCCACGACCAGGATCGATTGCGAGTTATAATGCTTCGGGATCTTTTCGGCGGCGTAACGTTTCGCAGGTTCATTCGGTGCGGGAGTCTCATCCGCCGTTTCAGAGACAATTGCCACGCGTAGCGATCCGACAACAGGTCCCGTGTCCGGCTCAAGGAAATACTCGCCGTTGCGAATAAGTCCTGAGACCCGAGGACCCGACTTGCCAGTGATTGGGTCGAAGAAGATCAGCGCACGATCCAATCGCTTTCCGTCGAGAGTCACGAGACCGCTGACTTCAATGGTTTGCAGCTTTTTGGTGCCGAATCCACAGCCAGATAAGAATGTAAAAAACAGCAGACTAAGGACGAAGCAGGAATCATTTCTGTAGGAGTTAGCACGTTTTAATGGTGGCATAGCTAAGCATCTCTAACGGCTCGTAGGATGGGCACTCTTGCCCGTCTGAATTGGAGTTCCTAATTCGGGAACGTCCCAAATTACGATGGCCATAGTCGTGATCACTGACGGGGCTGCTGAAATCAATCAGAGACGGGCAGGAGTGCCCATCCTACGGACCAAGTTTGTCGCCGTACCTGCTTAGAACTCACCCACAATCTCGCCACCGGCTCGCGTTGCAAGTGCCAGGAGAACAGTCACATTTACACTGTCGCTGACGAACCTGACTCCGCCGTCACCCATGGCGAATTGCCCGCCGCCGAGATGGTCACTCCGGAATGTTTCGCGGTCCGTCGTCACGTTGCCACTAAATTTATTGAACACGCCTCCCATCCCGCCGAGTGCCAGGCCGGCATATCCGCCGCCCCAGCGGGCACTCCCCCAGCGAATCGTACCCGCCAGTGGGGGGTTACCCGCACACGAGTTGCTCGCGGAGGTCCAGGTATAGCCGGAGTGCTTGTAGTTGAATTCGCCGATGAACAACGTATTGGAAGTGCCGTCGGTGATGTCGGCGATGCGGACGGTTCGTCCCTGGGGATCGTAGGTTCCATCAGGAATGAAGACGCCGTCAAACGCCCGCGCCGTTGTGCCTGCCGAGACCGCGTAACTTCCAGCCGCTCCCGCCTCGGGGCAACTGAGTTCCGGGACAGCTCGGGGAATGTTCATGGACGGGCAGAGGAACACGGGAATCGTCTGATTGATCACCAGCACATTGGTCGCGGACGAATAGGACTCGTTGAAGTTGTAGCTGCGAAGATTGTTGGCGAGGTCGAGGTAAGGCATCACCGCGACGAAGGGACTGTAGAGTTTTAAGGATGTCCCGGCGGGGAAAGCGTTGTACGTGTCGTGGTAGTTGTGAATGGCCAGGGCGAGCTGCTTCATGTTGTTTTTGCATTGCGTGCGTCGGGCTGCTTCCCGAGCTTGTTGCACGGCGGGTAGCAACAGCGAAATCAGCACAGCAATGATTGCGATGACGACCAGCAGCTCAATCAGGGTAAATCCACGTCGGGGGCGGCGGGTCATGACACCATCTCCTGCAGGAAAGAAAGCCGGAATGCGAATCGGAATCCAGACCGCGACATCGCGATCGGAATCACACGCAAGGGGGCTGGCTCTCCGCAGAGACGTTGTTCAATTGAGAGTGCGCTCGAATCGGGGGAGACCCCAATCAAGTGCACTCAGCATACGGACTCAAAGCTGGCTGCCGAGCAGTTAAATTGACACTGAGACTCAGTCTCATTACAGTACGAGCATAAATGTCCGGCGGCAGGTTGTCAATCGCCACTGTCTGAAAATGACAGAATCGACCGTATCACCTGCCAGAATACGTGTGGAGACGAACTTATGATGCAGCCCGAAGATCCCCAAAAGCCTGGTAAAAGCGCCGAAAACAGCGGACTATCAGCCCAAATTCCCCATTCCCAACCGGCGATTTCGACCGCTCCGGGGGGAATCAAGCAGCCCCGCCAAGTCAGATCTGACGCCCTGCTGCACGGGGATCGCGAGCTGCAGATCATTCACGGCGACGAGATTTATCGCCTGTCAGTGACGCGGCAAGGGAAGCTGATTCTTCACAAATAGTCAGTCCGAAGGCGGGAGGCCGCTCCTCAGACGGTTTTCAATATGCAGCCATTTTGCAACGTGACCGCAAAGTCTTTAGGAGATTTCCGCAATCTGGGAGAGATGCACTGCTACCCTGACGGATCGCCATTGACCGCGCTTCGACCCCAGATAGCATCATGGAAGCGACGTTACGAAGCCGGTTTTCGGTCTCGCCGTCGCTTCATTTCCGACGTCGATCAGGGATTCTAGGGAGGGAACCACGTCTGACTACACGCTGGGGATGCGTATTTGTCTTGAGCGGGAGCGGTTGGAATGCCTGGATTTAGTTGGAAACAGTGGCTGACGAACTTGCGCGGCCGCCGTTCCTGTCGTCGAACGCCCACCCTGCCCGTCTCGTACGCGCCCGAACGCGTTGAACCGCGGACGCTGCTTTCGATCCATCCTGTCGATGATATTAATGTCATCAGTCGTGATTCCGATCCCCAGGACTTTCTCCAAGTAGTCGGTCTCACGTACTTTACTGCCGATGATGGCGTGCATGGCCGCGAGCTGTGGAAGACCGACGGCACGACGTCCGGGACAGTTATGGTCAAGGACATTCACCCCACCAGCGGCATCTATGCGGGTTCCTACCCCAGCCATTTGACGAATGTCGGCGGGATCCTCTATTTCACGGCCGACGATGGCGTTCACGGGACCGAGCTCTGGAAGACGGACGGCACGCTCGGTGGCACGCAACTCGTTAAGGATGTGCAGGCCGGAGATGCGTTTTCGAGCAGTGCCCCGAGTGGCCTCGTCAGCTTCAATGGAATATTGTACTTCACTGCGGACGATGGCAGTCACGGTCGAGAACTCTGGACGAGCGACGGGTCGACGGGTGGCACCACGCGTGTCACCGATTTGAATGCCGCAGGAGATTCGTTCGATGCCAACACACAGCTCATCAGCTTCAACGGCAGCCTGATCTTCGCGGCCAGCCAGGGGGCAGCCGGCGCCCAGTTGTGGACCAGCAACGGAACGACCGCCGGAACCACGCTGTTGAAAACGATTCGCGCCGGTGCAGACGGTATCACCCAGTTTGATACAAATCACATCGCCGCGACGGCCTCGACATTGTATTTCGTGGCCGACAATGGCTCGACCGGCGACGAGCTCTGGAAGACCGACGGTACGGCCGGCGGTACCATGTTGGTGAAGGATGTGCTGAGCGGCGTCACCAGCTCTGACCCGCAATCGCTGACCTTGGTGGGGAGCACGCTGTTCTTCGTCGCCACGACTTCGGCTGCCGGGCAAGAACTGTGGAAGAGTGACGGCAGTGTCGGCGGGACGGTGCTCGTCTCCGATGTGCGATCGGGGACGACAGGATCGTCGCCCACGAACCTGGTGGCCTTTCAAAGCAAACTCTTTTTTACGGCAGATGACGGCGTGAACGGCCCCGAACTCTGGACGAGTAATGGCAATTCGGGCGGCACGGTGATGGTCAAGAACATCTTCCCGAACGCCACCGGCAGTACACCCGACGGCCTACGCGTCGCGGGCAATACTCTTTATTTCACAGCGGACGACGGTGTGAATGGACGCGAACTGTGGAAGTCGGACGGGACGGAGAATGGAACGGCGCTGGTTCGCGATATCCGCCCCGGTGCCACCGGCAGTTCCAGTGACGTCCATCCGGCAGTGTTCGGGGCCATCAATAGCATTGTGCTGTTCTCGTCAGATGACGGCTCACACGGGCAGGAACTCTGGAGCAGCGACGGCACATTCAGTGGCACGCAGTTCGTCAAGGATATGAATCCGGTCACCGTCGGCTCGTATCCCTCCGCGATCACGAGTGCTGCCGGCGGCATTGTCTTAGCGGCGAATGATGGCAGTCATGGCAATGAGATCTGGTTCAGCACCGGTATTGCAGGTGGTTCGTTGCTGCTGATTGATGCGAATTCGGGAACCCAGGGTTCAGCTCCTGCCGATCTTATTCGTATCAATGACACGATCTATTTCACTGCCAATAGCGGGTCTCTGGGCCGCGAATTGTGGATGACCGATGGCACGGCGGCGGGCACGGTGATCGTTAAGGACATCAACCCGGGCGTGTCGAGTTCCGATCCACACGATTTAGTGAACATGAATGGTGTGCTGTATTTCAGCGCGCTCGACGATGCTTCGGGCCGTGAGCTGTGGACGAGTGATGGCACGGCCGCCGGGACTGTGCGGGTGGCGGACATTGTTGACGGGGGGGGCAGTTCCTCGCCCGAAGACCTGGTGAGTATCGGTACGACACTTTACTTCCGAGCCCTTGGCGATCAGCTTTGGAAATCAGACGGGACGGTCAATGGCACCCTGCTGGTGACGGACGTGAACCCCGGTGGCGATGCCCAGTTGGACCAACTGACCAATGTCAACGGCACCCTGTATTTCGTCGCGACAGATGGATCTCACGGAGTTGAGCTGTGGACGAGCAGCGGGTCCGCGGGCAACACGCAACAGGTCCTCGACATTCAGACTGGTGCGGTCGGTTCCGCTCCTCGTGAATTGACGGCGTCGAATGGGAAACTCTTCTTCGTTGCCGATGACGGGTCGCATGGTGCCGAATTGTGGGTCAGCAACGGGTTGGCGGCCGGGACCGTGCTGGTCAGCGATATCGTCGCTGGCTCGACGTCCTCATCGCCGGCGCATCTGACCGACGTGAATGGGCTGCTCTACTTTGTGGCAAACGATAGTGTACATGGCGTTGAATTATGGAAGTCGAGTGGCACGGCGGGAACGACGCAATTGGTCGCCGATGTGCAGACCGGTAGCGGCAGTAGTTTCCCCACGCAGCTGGCCAATGTGAATGGAGTCCTGTACTTCGCGGCCAATGACGGAACGCATGGTGACGAGCCTTGGACATCGACAGGCACGGCCGCGGGGACGCAACTCGTGGCCGATCTGAATCCGGGAACTGCTGGCTCCATTCCGAGCGGTTTCACGAGTTTTGGGACGTCTGTGGTCTTCGCGGCGGATGACGGCGTTCATGGCGTCGAGTTAATGTCGGACGTGGCCGGCGTAGGTCCGAATCATGCCCCCATTTTTTCGGATGCACAGTTCTCCGTTGTCGCGAATGCGGCCAATGGGACAGTGGTGGGCACTTTGAATGCGACCGATTCCGATTTCGGGCAGACGTTGACCTATCAGATCCAAAGTGGAAATACGTCGGGCGCGTTCTCGCTAAATGCCTCGACGGGTCAGTTGGTCGTGGCGAATACTGCGACATTTGATCCCAATGTCAATCCGCAGTTCTCGCTGGTGGTGCGAGTGACCGACGATGGCAGTCCGACGTTGTTTACCGACGCGACCATCACGATCACCGTCAATGCGGCCCCGGCGAATCAAGCGCCGACGATTTCGAATCAGAGTTTCAGCCTGGTTGAGAATTCGGCAAATAACACTATAGTCGGGACCGTGATTGCGTCGGACCCGGATGTCGGGCAGATATAGACTTAAGAGAATCTAAGCTGAAATACCTCGAATGCCTTCTCATAGAATTCGACGACAGGTCAACTGTTCGTGGCCATTTCCGCGGCGGTGTATCATTATGTGAATCGGCAGTTTTCCTTTTTAGTACGCGTGACGGACATCTGCAGTCCGTCGGAGTTCAGTGAAGCGACCATCACGATTACGGTGACCGCGGCCGCCACG
>JAQGHS010000037.1 GCA_028291605.1 Planctomycetaceae bacterium
GAGAAGCTCGTCGCCAAAATTGCACGCTGGATCTTACAACTCCGCCCGCAGCAGAAAAGAAAAAAACGCCCATCGACACGTCAAAGGCTCTTTCACACAAGACTTAAGGCTTAACTTAAAGCCTATGGGGCTTGCGCCCCAGGCTTTATCCGGTCGCCCCTTCCGGGGCTAAAACGACTCTTGGAAACTCAATCCTGTCTTGCCAGGACAATATGAACACATGACCAAAGAATTCAAAGAGTTCAAAGAGCGCACGAGTAAGTGCGTGTGGGGAATCGACGCAACGACGGCCGGGGCGGCTATCCTACCCACAGATGTCCAGCCAAAGGCCGGGGTCGGGGCCGCGTGAACAGACGACCAAAGAATTCAAAGAGCGCTCGTGATATTCGCGAGGGGAAAGAGGATTGGGCACGGTGTCTGAACCAAGAGCAGTGTACGTCAGATCAAAGAATTCAAAGAGCGCACGAGTAATCGCGTGGGGGGAATCGGCACAACGACGGCCTGGGTGGCCATCCTAAGGAGATGTTCTGGCCGCCGTGGCCGACGCTGGCAGCGTCGGTGGTCGCAGACGCTGGCAGCGTCTGCCACGAAGGGGTGGCGGGTGCTATGTGAACAACAGTTTAAAGGGATCAAAGAATTCAAAGAGCGCACGAGGATTTTGCGTGCAAGTTGAAACAATGACGGCCGCGGCGGGCCATTCTACGGCGGGGGTTGTGTTCAAGTTAGCGAACTTGAGGACACACTGCATTTTCCCCAAATTGCCAGAAATACCGGTTGTAGTGTCTGGCATAAGGTTCCGGGGCATGGTAAATCTGGATGCGTGTAACGCTGTCACGTCTATACGTTTGCATGCTTACGATCGCAGCATTCGCCTCCCTGCCGGAGGTGTGTCAGCACGAGACCCGCCTAGACTCCAGGTCACTTTTTGAGGAACCCGTCGAGATGAAACCCCACGCTTTCAATGTACTCTGGTCCCACATGTGGAATAAGCCTTTGCGTCGCCGACGCCGCCAGATGGCACGTGTGGAGCAACTGGAAGAACGGATCGTTCTGACCAATATCTTTGCGGAAGGCTTTGAAGGCCAGTTTCCGGAAGACAACAACTGGTCAACCACGACCAGCCTGGGGCGCGTTTGGGACGATTCCAATGACAAGGCCCACTCGGGTGGCTGGAGTGGGTTCTCGTCGGATTTGATCAATGGTTCGGATCAAACCTCTTACCTCAACAACGAAGGCAACTCGTTCAGCAAGGTCGTCGATCTGACGAACTTCCGCGATGTCGACCTCACCTTCTGGCGGTTCATTAATACGGAAGCCACCCACGACGGTTTGCGGGTGTCGATCGCGAAGAACGGCGTCGGGGTGACGACGGCGCTGAAGAGTGGCAACCTGCAGTCGTGGGTCAAGGAAACCATTGCCGTTCCTGACGAACTGTTAGGGCAGTCCGGTGTGACGATCACGTTCTCATTCATTGCCGATGGCTCGGTGATTCCGGCGAGTCCGGCGGGCGTGTGGGTGGATGATATTTCGCTGGATGGTCTGTCCGATCCCGGCTTCCCACTCCAGCACGTGACGCCGCTGACGGGACCCAACCTGCGATTGAGCCAACTGGGGGATGTCTCGACCAACGGTACCATTGGTTCTTCCACGGAACGCGACGTCTATGCCTTCGGTGTCGATGTGACCGGAAGCTACACCATCACTGCCGGTAACGGCGCCGTTGATACGGAGCTGCGGGTGTATGACGCACAGGGTGATGCCCTGACGGCAGTTATCGACAGTTCCTTTAGCGAGGAACAGACCACTCTGAATTTCACGAGTGGGACAACGATTTACATTGTGGTCGGTGGCTATCAAGCCGGTACGGGAACGTACACGCTGACGGTGAATGGCCCGTCGTCCACTCCGGTGGTGCCGTCGTTGTCCGCGAATTTCTTCGAAGGCAACGGCAGTGGTGCGATCGGTTTTGCGGGTGACCGCGACTACTACAGCTTCACCGCGCCGGCTCACACATCCACGATGACTCTGAACGTTTCACCCAGTGCGGGATTGGATCCCTTCCTCGCTCTGTTCAATTCGTCCGGGACGCTCTTGCTGACTCGCGACGCAAATAACACGGGTGTCGATGAGACCATCACGAATTTCGCGGTCACACCCGGGCAGACTTATACGTTAATGGTCGCCGGTTTTAGCATCAGTGAAGGTGATGCCGCCTCAGAGAGCTACACCTATACGGTGGACTTCGACCCCGATTATTTCGGTGATCCCCCCGCCACGATCACACCGGGCACGGGCACCAATTTGCGATTGAACCAGCTCTCCGATATCTCGGGAGTCACCGGCAGCATTCTGACGGACACCGACTTCAGAACGTACGGATTTGACGTCGATGTCGCCGGCAGTTACACGATCACCGTCGACGGTGACGCGACACTCGATGCCCAACTGCGGGTTTACGACGCAAACGGCAACCCGCTAACCGGTATCATCGACCTCACGGGAACCAGTTTCTCGGAGACGACGACGCTCGCACTCAGTGGGGGAGCCGCCGCTTACTTCGTCGTCAGTGGCTGGCACACTACCACGGGATCTTTCACCGTCAGCGTCAACGGGCCGACGACTTCAACACCGGCACTCTCCACTCCGGCCCCCAATTATTTCAATATCAACAGTGCCAGTATTGGATATGCCGGCGACCGCGATTACTACTCGATCACGGCCCCCAACGGTACGACCAAACTCTCCATTACCTTGATCCCTTCCAACGGTCTGGATCCGGTCTTGTCCTTGTTTGATTCACAGGGAAATAAGCTGATTCAGCTGGATAACGGCGGCACAGGAACCACGGAAACTCTGACGAATTTCGCGATTACCGCTGGCGAGACCTACGTCGTTATGGCGTCGGGGTTCAACATGACTGAGGGCGCGAACGGTGCCGAATCGTATTCCTACAACATCGACTTCAGCCCCGATCTGTCCGACGTCAACGTGGCACCGGTCATTGCCGTGGGCCAGGTGTTGTCGATCCTGGAGAACTCACTGGCCAACGATGTTGTGGGGACTGTGGCGGCCAGCGATGCCAACAGCTCGGCTCCGAACAATGTGATTACCTACAGCATTTTGAGCGGTTCGCCGACCAATCCGTTCTCGATCAATGCGGCCACGGGCCAGATCACCGTCACGAACCCGGTCGCCTTGGATTACGAAACGACGACGCAATTTGTACTGCAGGTGAAGGCCACCGACGGAGGCAACCTGAGCGATACGCAAGCGGTCACGATCAATGTCACCGATGTGAATGAAGTCCCGTCGATCGATGCCAACCAGGTCTTCCAGATCAACGAGAACTCGGCTCTGAATGCCGTTGTGGGGACCGTGCTCGCGAGTGACCCCGACATCAACCAAGCCTTCAAGACGCTGACCTATAGCATCACCGGCGGCAACACCGGCAATGCCTTCTTTATTAATGCGACGACTGGGCAGTTGACGGTGAATACCCCGGCGGCCGTGGACTTCGAGACAACGCCCACCTTCAACCTGACGATCTCCGTCATTGACGGCGGGGCCTTGTCGACGAGTCAGACCGTTGAGGTCGATCTGCAGAACGTGAACGAGGCTCCCACGATTACCGGGGTCCCGATCACGCCCCCCGTATTTGTTGGCAAGGTGAAGACACCGGTGGCCGTCTTCCCGTCGATCGGGATCAGTGATCCGGACGGCCCGACCGATCTGGCCGTGCTGGTCATCCGCGTGCAGTTGCCCGCCGTCAAGAAGAACCCGGATGTTATCAGCTTCGCGGGAGCCGGCGGTCTGGGTGTCGTCCAGGATAGTATCGTGGGCGGCTTCCGCCAGTTCACGATCAATCTGAACAGCAACACGACATCGGCGCAGGTCGAGGCCTTCCTGAAGGACATCACCTTCTCCACGAAGGGAGCCGGCTTAAGCAAGAAGAATATGACTCGCCAGTTCCATGTGACTGTCACCGACAAACAAAACGTGTCGAGCAACACGGTCAGTCAAGTCGTGAACGTCCGTAAGAAATAGGTGTCCGCCACGACGAATGTTATAGATAAAAAAGATGCCAGACCCCGCGACCGGGGTCTGGCTTTTTTCGTCATCGTGAGCGGAACGGCCCTAGCCGCCGGTTGTTCCCAGTTCGACGTCGCACCGAAGCACCGGTGGCTAGCACCATTCCGCTCACAGATTGACTGCCGGCTACTTGCGATTCGCTTCAAACCAGAAGACTTTTACGGCGTGGCAGACGATTCCGATACCCCATCCGAATGCGACCCAGGCGCACCACATGTGGTCCGGATTACGAGTGAAGTTCAAGGCGAACAGTCCGACGTTCACACAGAGATAAACGATCAGATGGGTGTAGAACTTCGATCGCAGCTCGGCCAGGTCTCCCCGACCGTGAATGACAGGCATCTCGGTATGCATTGAATTTTCGGTGGTTGTCACGATTAAAAACTCCTTCAAAAGCCCGCGAGAGTGGTTTCTCGTCACGCAAACTGACTGCACACGAATCAGTCGCCTCATCGCCGCTATCGCACCGCCCTTCAGGAACTTCCGGCATGGTGCAATTGCAGCGAATTACCGTTGAATTATTGAATTCGCTAGTTTGTAAAGGCAAGTTGCGTTCCCTTCGCCAGGCATTTCGCCGAATTAATCCACCGCAATCGCCGAACTTATCATGCGGCTTGGCCTTTATGACGAGTCGCGGGCTGCTGGCCGAGGTGGTCACCACTTTCTTGCGGTTTGGCCCGCTTCTCGCATTAGGGAGGGTTGGGCACTATCTATACATGGTCTGAGCGAGTCGCACGGGACAGGGAGGCACGCGCACGCGATTCATCATGACCGCATCACTGGTTGGTCGATGGACCTCATCGATCTAAGGGGGCGATGATGAGTTTGCGGGGAGTTCGTCTGCCACTTTCCTGGAACAGACTGAATCGCTCACCAGCAACTGGCGGGAGAGATGACACGTCGCCTTCATTAGTCGATCGAGAGGAACTCGCGGAACCGGCTGCCGCGCATTCCTGGGAAGAGTTTTTCGGTCGCCTGACCCCCAATGAACGGCGACGCCGATTATGGCACATGTTACCGGGATTTCTGCCACTGACCTGGTGGGTGGTGCCACACACCACCCCCCTGTCACTTACTTGGCAAGTCTCGCTGTGTGTCCTGGCAGCCGTCATGTCCATCCTGACCTGTATCGTGGGAAGATCATTCGTCAGGCCTCAC
>JAQGHS010000039.1 GCA_028291605.1 Planctomycetaceae bacterium
GGGCTGGAGACGGAGAGACATCTGAGGCAGTCAGCATGGCGCAGACCTCTTGAAATGCGAACGATAGCGCTGGCAAGCGGGTGCCGGAATGGCGAGAAGTGCTGCACTTATCTTACCCACAGAAAAACGAGTCGGTCAACATGACATTAATGACCCCAGTGTCAGTTTAGATCTTAATATTCACTGCCGTCCTCTTGACATTCAAGACATTAATGTCCAAACTTTGATGCGACGACGCACTCCGTCAGACGCTCGAAAGACGACCGCTCTACTCAGAGTTTATATTCCGAGTTTTCGCTATTTGATGGCGGGTATCCCCCCGCCGTTTCTCAGTCGAATCGCAGGAGGTCAATCGTGTCTCGTCCTCGTTTGCTCCTTGGACTCGCACGCTCGCCCAGTCGAGCGACCGCTCGGGATCTGGTGATCAAGGAACCTCGCACGCGAGGTTTTACACTCATCGAGTTGCTGGTGGTGATTGCCATCATCGCCCTGCTGATTGCGTTATTACTGCCGGCTGTGCAGCAGGCCCGGGAAGCGGCTCGGCGATCGCAGTGCCGCAACAACATGAAACAACTCGGCCTCGCCCTCCACAATTATCATGAGGTCGTGGGCACCGTTCCGGTCATCGGTGGTTATGCCGGCAATAGTTTCGGCTTGTTTCCTAAGCTGCTGCCGCAGTTGGATCAAGCCCCGCTCTACAATCAAATCAACTTCAGCAATCGAATCGAGTGCACGCAGTACAACCCGGTTCGAGTCACGGTCCTTTCCGTCCTCCAATGTCCGTCGGATCCCGCGGACGTCATTCGCCTGGGATTTTCACCGGGTAGTACGTGTCCTGGTGGGACAACAACTCCCGACGCGCCGAGTGCCTGGTATGGCGCCAACACGAGTTATGCTGGCAGCTATGGCGATTCCTACAACAACTCCGCCCCGGCGAATGAACCATACGGCGGTGCCAATGCCAAGGCTCTGTATGGTGCCGGCGGATGCAATTCCGATACATCCTCGACCCCGCCCCTGACATCGACTGCCGATTGCCCGACACCTACGCAACGATATGGCCAGGGACCAAATCTGCGCGGCATGTTTAGCTTCATCGGGGGCACAGACCCGATCGTGCGCTTCCGAGATGTCACCGATGGACTGAGCAACACGATTCTATTGGGACATGTTTCCAGGGCCTGCAGCGGCGGCCGCAATCAGTGGATCCAGAGCATCGGGAGCACGTGGGGGACCAGCGTCCCGATCAACATCAATCAACCCTGCATGGCGGGCAAGACGTATGCGTTCTCGCTGGACGGCTTCTCCAGCCACCATGTCGGGGGATCGATGGCCTGCATGTCAGACGGCTCCGTCCGCTTCCTGTCGCAGAACATCTCGACATTCACCCACAATGCACTCGGCAGCAAGGCAGGGGGTGAAGTGAATGGCGAGTATTAAAGTAGGGCGGAGACTCATGAACACACGCAGATTGAGTTCATTAAACAAATGCGGGATCCTGCTGTTCATGGCCGCCGTCTCCGCAGGCTGCGGGAGCTCGGATGCCGACGGGCCCCCCATGGGTCAAGTGACGGGAAAAGTAACATATCAAGAGAAACCAGTCGTCGGAGCCAACATCGTCTTTCTCCCCACCACCAGAGAGACACCAGCCGGAGCAGCAGTAACGGATAGTGCCGGGAAATACACACTCAGCATCTCCGGCCATCAGCAGGGAGCCGTCACTGGCAGCTACCAGGTCTCAATCACGCTGCACGCCCCGTACGACGGACCGGTCAAAGAAGGCGAGAACCCCGAATACGCCAAAGAAATCTACCGAGGCAAATCCCTGATCCCCGAGAAGTACGGTTCACCAACCACATCCAAACTGACCGCCGACGTCGAACCCGGCCGCAACACCTTCGACTTCGCACTCCAGGACTAGCCACCCTCAACCAATAATCCAAAACGAGCAGCCCCCACTCCCCACTCTCAATAAAGGACAGGCATATTATATGTGTATTATATGTGGGCGTATTGGTAGTAACGAACTTGGGAGACCGGATGTCCGGAACCAGCGTCATTGCGACAATCCACGGATCGCCGCCGTCAGTTCAGCAGAAGAGTTGAACGCAGCCCGCTCAACATAATCGAACCGGCACAGAGAGCGACCTGATAGCACCCGTTGAAGAGGCTTGGAGTGAGAGAAGTGCGATCAACTCGGCGAATGAAACCGTCGTTAACCAGCGTGAGGTGCGGTCAAGGCCGATTGGCGGCCGGTCACGTTCTTCACGAATCGGCGACCTTGTTGTACCGCGATCTCGGTCAGTCGGGTGTCGTTGCCGAAATAGCTGCCCACTTGCTTCCTTCGGCCCAGCAGCTTTTCCAGAGTCGCCTGCCAGCCGTGAGCATCGATCCCCAGGCGCGACAACAAGGCCGGCGTCTCTGCCGCCATACGGGCTTTGCCCGGCCGCACCAGACGACTGGTCCAGTCGACCAACTGCAGATATCCCGTCAACGAGATCCCGTGCAGCATCCCCGCCAAGCCACTGCCGTGGGGGTCGCGCTTGTCCTCAATTGGGAACAGCCAGTGGTCCTTTTCCAAGTGGACCTTCGAGACGTATGGCGATCCTTCGCGGAGTTTGTCGAGTTTCCCCTGCTTCTCACTATGTTCTACGCGTGCCTTCACCGAAGTATGCGGCGATTTCTCCGGAGTGGCCGCGACTCCGGCCGCAACGGGGTTCAAATCGATGTAGGCACACGTTGCCAGCAGGCTGGCTTCATCCAGGATCGCAATCGACTTGAACCGGCCTTCCCAGAACGCCCCCGTGCAGTCGTCTTCCTTGTTGGCCCGGCGAGCAATGGGCTCTTTGAGGAACTTCATGAACCAGCCGAGGTCGCTCAATCTTCGGCGACATTCTGCAATCCAGGCGCCATCCTGCACCCGCTCCGCAATCCACTGCTTGGTGAGCGTCAGGGGCTTGCCATCGATGCCGCGGGGCGGACACAACGCCAGCCAGCGGCGGGCGATATCTTCGGGAGACCAGTTTTGAGCCTGCGGCAAGTTCAAACGCA
>JAQGHS010000049.1 GCA_028291605.1 Planctomycetaceae bacterium
GGCCTCACGAGCCGAACTGCTGGTGTTCGTTCATCAGCTATGTCGCCCTCGTACTGGCACCCGTCTTACTCTTTCCGTCGCAACCCGAATTCAGTGCCACCGTATTAGCCATCCTGGCATTTGGCGATGGTTCGGCGGCACTGGGCGGCATCTTATTGCGGGGGCCAAAGCTGCCCTGGAATCACCAGAAGACATGGGCGGGATTTGTCTGTTTCCTGGTGGGCTCAGTCCTGCCAGCGACGGTGTTCTTTTGGGGCGAAACGACGCCGCCGGTGTCTTGGGCGACCGCTCTTCTGTTTGCAGGAACCTCGGCCTTGATCGGCGATCTTGTGGAATCAATCCCCACGGACATCAACGACAACATTCGAGTCGGACTGGCAGTCAACGTGACGTTGATCGTCATGCAAACAATCGTGATTGGATGGTGACAATCGACGCTGCCTGCGGCCCGGTAATGCCAAAACTCTAAACAGGGAGATAGCAATCCGTGGGTTGCGCGATTGACAAATAAGTTCGGTTAGAAGTTATACAGAGGAGGACGTGCCATGATATGGATTGCCATCGCGGGAGTGATTACCGGTATCCTGGGTGCCGTCCTGGGGGTGGGGGGCGGAATGTTTCTCATTCCCGTACTTGTCTTCGGCTTGCATATTCCGATGCACAATGCCGTCGCCACCAGCATCCTGGCGGTGATTGCGACCTCCAGTGCCGTGGCCAGTACCAATGTCGAGCGTGGCACGGCCAATATGCGACTGGGGATGACGCTGGAAATTGCCACCACGGCCGGTGCGATCGGGGGCGGCCTGTTAGCTGGAATGCTGTCTTCAAATATGCTCGAGACGGTGTTCGCAGCCGTGCTGATCCCGACGATTTTCTTCATGTGGCGCGGTCGCGGAGAACAGGATCCCGATCAACACCCGGCCAACGTCGCTGACTCACGAGATATGGGCGCCCTGGGTGGAACTTATATTGACGAGCCGACGGGGAACCGCATCGTCTACCGCGTGCGCCGGCTGTGGGCTGGAATGGGAATCTCGTTGTTTGCGGGCGGGCTGTCCGGTCTGCTGGGAACTGGGGGCGGAGCGTTTCATGTCCCCGGGCTGCATCTGGCGTGTGGTGTTCCCGTCAAAGCCGCGGCCGCGACTTCGAACTTTATGATTGGCGTGACGGCGGCCGCGAGTGCCTTCCTCTACTACGGACGCGGCCAGGTGATCCCAGGAGTGACCGCAGCGGCCGTGTTGGGTGTGCTGGTCGGATCGGCCATTGGCTCATTCACGAATCGATCGCTTCACAGCCAGTCGGTGCGCAAACTGTTTGCCGTGCTGCTCGCCATCCTAGCGGCTTATATGTTCTATCACGTCTGGAGTGAAGGGGGCTACAATGTCAGCCACTAAACACGGCGATCGATTGGCTCGCTGGGTACACTGGTCGTTGCTGATCGGGGTTTTGATCAGCGGCGTGGTCCTGGCAGCCGGATTATTGCGAGACCCGACTCTCGGACCGCAGGAGCGATCGGGAACAGCCCTGTCCATTCCGGAAGTTCTGCAGGGCGCATCGCGACAGGAGGGAGTGCCGCTCATCAATCTGGGCTTGCTGCTCCTGATGGCGACGCCGATCTTGAGAATCGCAGTCCTCGGAGTGGGATGGTTCTTCAGCGGAGACATTCATTTCGCCATGGTCTCGGCGGTCGTGATGCTGTTGCTCATCGTGAGTATAGCATTGGGGATTGGTTGAGGCCGATCCCGAGCTTCAAATCAAAGTAGCAGAAGTCTCCAAGACTTCGGGGGCTTGCTAAATAGCCTTGCGTGAAGTTGGGACAAGGCTCGTGCCACTGTTTCATGACCGTACTCGGTCATTAAGCAGTGCTCCCCAAGCGACCAGATGCAAAACCGCGAATCACAGCTGACGACAGCACTGCTTCGCGACAGAGTACAGTCGCGAAACAGTGGCACGAAACTGAGTTGGTCCCAGGTTCGTGCAAGGTTATTTAGCAATGCGGCCAGAACTCTTGGCGAGTTCTGCTACCTGATCCTGCGTGGTCCGTCTGGCGACCCGCTGAGCGAACTGCCATAATCCTGAGAGAGTCGTTTGGTCTTGGTTCGACGCTCACTAAAGGATGCGCATGTTCGGTGAATTGCTGCTGCAGGCTCTGGATCGGAAGCAATGGCTCCCCAGCCAATTGGCCCAGTCCCTCGGCATCAGCGTGCGGCAACTTGCAGGATGGCTCGCTGGTCAGCGAGACGGTCTTGACGCAGACCAGTTAAGCCGCCTGGCTGTCGCTCTAGACATCGATTTGGCGACGTTAAGTGCGGCCGCAGGCAGACCGGGGGTGTCCGCGACGCCTCGTCCGTTGGTCGTCGGGATCTCGGGAGCCAGTTGCTCGGGCAAGTCCTGGCTGGCTGAGCAGATTCACGCACAACTGGAGGGCCGATCGCAGATCGTCGATCTGGATGGCTACTACCGCGAAACGGCCGAGGTCGCGCGGCTCGAACATGGCCATGACAATCCGGCGTCGATCGATGCCCATCTCGCACTGGCGGATCTCGCCCGGCTGAAGTCGGGGCAGGATGCCAATCTGCCGGTGTACGACTACGAGGCGCAACGTGTCGTGGGGTACCGGCGCTGCGAGGCCCGTCCGCTGATCCTGGTCGAGGGCTTGTTTGTGTTTGCCGATCCCGAATTAAGGGCCGCATTCGACATCAAGATCTGGGTCGAGGCCGGTGAAGACTTGCGCTGGTCCCGTCGAATCGATCGCGATACATCCCGCCGCCAATTGAAGGTCGAGGAAATCGAAGCCCGCTACGAACGCGACGTCTTGCCCGGCTATCGCAAGTACATCCGGCCGCTCCGTGAGCACGCAGATATCATCGTCTGCAACAACGGCCATGATGTGACCGTGATCCCGCTAATTGCGAAGCTGTTGGGTGGCCAGAACCTTTGACAGAAATCCCATTCGAAATGATGGGACTTATGGGACACATGGGACGGATGGGACTTATGGGATAGTCGTCAAGTGAGCGCAATTGACACAATTTCCGGGCTGGAATATCCTTCCGCTCCCTTCTTTCCCGGATTTCGGCGGGCCTGCTGGAGATGACAGGCGGCTGGTTTCTCGGCTTTTTCAGTCCAGTTCTACGGACGGAACCTGGTTCCGATCATCATCCCCATGAGCGGTTTGGAACAACTTTCGTGGTTGGCGAATTACGTCTTGAATGACGACCGCTTTGCGGGCAATGTCACGGCGATTGGCGTCGGCTTGACCGTGGTCCTGCTGGGTTGGTTTCTGCTTAAGAACTTGCTGTCGACGGGTTGGGCTGCCCTACGCCGGTTGACCCAGGAAGCAGTCTGGTTGCAAGCCGGAGCCCGCATCTACCAGACCCTGCAAGTCTGGCTCTGGCGGTTGTTTGTGGCTGCCAGTTGTGCCACTCTGGCTCTCGGAATCGCTTATCATGCCTGCGGTGGTGATGTCGGACATGATATTCAAAGTGCGTTGCGTCAAATCACGCCGCAACACGTGTTGAAATGGGGACAGACACTCTTCCTGCTGTCGTTGCTGGGATTGGTGGCCTGGTCGCTGCTGCGTTCGATCCGGTTACTGCGTCCGGTCGCGGAAGACTGGACGGTGAAACGCTTGCGCCGGGCCGCGTTGGAGCATGATGAGCCCCAGTCCCCGACGTTGCTCGTCCCGCAAGGGATGGTCCTGGTGGAACGCTATGCGCTCGCTGCGACTGTGTTGCTCAGCTTGTTGACCGCGGGCTGGTTGCTGGAAATCGACAAGCTGACCAATCCCACATTGGGGTTTGCGTTACGCGTCACCTCCATCCTGGTCGTGGCGAGACTGCTAACTCTGTCGCTGCAAACATTTGCGAAACCGCTGACGAATTACGGCAATCGCCACTTCAGCCATGGGCGGCTCACCCACTATTGGGAACGCCTGGCGCGGCTGGTCCCCCTGGGACAACGCTGCTTCGAAATGACCGTTTACATCAGTGCGACCGTGCTGAGTATTCACGAACTGGAATTCCTCAATTATGTGCCTGGCTACGGGGAAAAAATCGTTCAATGCATCGGCATCTTCTTCGGCGCCCGAGTCGTGGTCGAATTGCTGCAAGTGCTGTTGAACGAACTATTCGGCCTGTATCGTGAGGGTGAAGAAACCAGCCAGCAGGCGCGCACGCTGGTGCCCCTGCTGCATTCGGTCTGCCAGTATGCAGCCTATGTCGGCGGCGCGGTCTGGATGATGATCGTGTTTGGATTCCCAGTCGCCCCCGTGCTGGCTGGTGCTGGAATCATCGGCCTGGCCGTCGGCCTGGGGGCGCAAAGCCTGGTGACTGACGTGGTCTCGGGGCTATTCATTCTGTTCGAGAATCAGTTTCTGGTTGGCGACTTTGTGGAAATCGGGTCGGCCCACGGGATCGTTGAGGCAGTCGCCGTTCGCCATACCCAGATTCGCGATGAGCAGGGCAAACTGCACATCATCCCCAACGGCCAGATCAAAGCGGTCATCAATCTTTCCAAGGGATTCATATACGCGATTGTCGATGTCAAAGTGCCAACCGGGCTCGATCTGGAGGTCTATCTCCGAGCCATGACGGAAGCGGGCCGGCAATTACGGAAAGGCCGGCCCGAAGTTCTCGCCGATACCACAATCCAGGGCCTGGTGGGCCTGACGTTGCAGGAAACCACCGTTCGGGCCGTCACCAAAGTGAAGCCCGGCAGCCATCAGCAGATGGAGAATGAATACCGACGAATATTAAAAGCGATCCTGGATCAGTTGACGGCCCTCCCCTCCGAACGTCGGGCTGCGTAAAATTCAGCGTCGCGCTCTCACGTCTAACTCTTTCTGAGTCGAGAGTGCTGGATGCGAAGGAATGCCCAATTCTGAACAAAATGACATATCTGAATATTTATGCACATTGGAATAGAAACTCACTTTGACTGCTACTGCCCCTTTACTTGTCGTCGACGTTGGAAACAGCCGTACGAAGTTCGGCATCTTTCGCGATTGGTTAACAGCGACTCCCGGTGAATTGCCCAAGTGCGAGCACATGCTCGCATTCTCGGAAGGCGACGAGTCGCTCCCTTGGCCGGAATTGCAAGCCGTGCTGGGTGACCTGGCACCGGTCAGTCTGGTAGCCGCCGTCAACCCGCCCGCGTTAGAGCAACTGCTCGAGAGTTGGCCTCGATCGAGGTGGCCGGAACCGCGATTTCTCGCCAACAATGTCGGGCTGCCGATCATCAACCAAACTGTCTACCCCGAACGAGTCGGTACGGATCGGTTATTGAAGGCGGTCGCCGGCAATGTCCTGCGGCCGATGGCACAGCCGTTAATCCTGATAGATTCCGGAACCGCGACGACCGTTGACTGGGTAACCTCAGAGGGGGCATTCGCGGGGGGAGCCATTCTGCCTGGCCTGGAATTGTCATCGCGGGCGTTGCACGATCATACGGCCCAGTTGCCATTGATCGCACCGGAAAGTTTTCAGCAAGGCCACCCCCTAGCAATCGGGACCGAGACTCGTTCTGCACTGCGAAGTGGCATCTACTGGGGACATGTCGGGGCCGTTCGCGAGTTGATCCAACGAATGACCGCCGAGCACCCTGGTGAGACCCCCATGGTGTTGATCACCGGCGGAGGGGGAGAGATCGTCGCCCACGAACTCGGCCTGCCGGGAAGTTATCACCGCGATCTGACGCTGCAGGGCTTGGCTGTGACTGCCCGCTCGCTGAAGTGGCCGCAATAATTTGGAGCAGCACCCTCTTCGTAGGCGAGCGTCCGGCGTAAGCCGGATGGTTGTTAGCGACTCACAAGCAACGACACAGCGTCAATCCCCACGGACGTCCAAGTGAGCCCGGCGGCGTAAGCCTCGGGATTCTTCTTCGTAGGATAGGCATCCTGCCTGTCATTTGTCACCTCAAGTGACAAACCCGAAGTCCATTCATCCTACGATCGCTGCTTTGATTGCCGCAGTCTGTTGGTTTATTGCTTTGTCGCTTCGCGATTGACAGGCAGGATGCCTATCCCACGAAGAAGAATCCCGGGGCTTACGCCACCGGGCTCACCTGGACCGATTCTGAATACGGCCGATTCCAAACCACTTGCAACTCGCTAACAACCATCCGGCTTACGCCGGACGCTCGCCTACGAAGATGATCTACAACTTCGATGCTCGATCCCGCAGCACAAACTTCTGGATCTTGCCGGTCGAGGTTCTCGGCAACGGTCCGAACACGACGGTCTTGGGGACCTTAAAGCCTGCCAGGTGTTGCCGGCAGTGCGTGATCAATTCGTCGGGCGTAACATGCTCGTGGCCACTTCGCAGATCAATGAACACGCACGGCGTTTCACCCCACCGTTCATCAGGTCGAGCCACACAGGCCGCATCCGCGACGGCGGGATGGCGATAGAGGACCTCTTCGACTTCCAATGACGAAATGTTCTCGCCACCCGAGATAATAATGTCCTTCGAGCGGTCCTTGAGTTCGATGTAATTATTAGGGTGCATCACGGCGAGATCACCACTGTGAAACCAGCCGCCGCGGAACGATTCTTCCGTGGCCTTGATGTTCTTCAAATAGCCCTTCATCACGATGTTGCCGCGGAGAAAGACTTCTCCCAGTGTCTGCCCATCGGCGGGAACCGGTTCGAGAGTCTCAGGGTCGGCCACCATCAAGCCCTCCAGCACGGCATAGGGCACACCCTGACGCGCCTTCAGGACGGCTCGTTCATTTAGGGGTAAGTCATCCCATTCGTCGTGCCAGGCACACATCGTCGCCGGCCCATAGGTTTCCGTCAGGCCATAGACATGACTGACGTGACAGTTCAAGGCTTCCATCGCGGCAATCGTGGAACTCGGGGGTGCCGAGGCTGCCGTCATAATTTCGAGACGCCGTTCAAACCGGCGGTTCTGTTGCTGAGCTCCGTTGATCAGCGTGCTCAAGACAATGGGGGCTCCGCACAGATGAGTGACGCCGTGAGCATCGATCAACTCAAAGATCTTCGTCGCTTCGACACGCCGCAGGCAGACATGCGTGCCGCAGACGGCACTCATCGTCCACGGCAGGCACCAGCCGTTGCAGTGGAACATCGGCAAGGTCCACAAATAAATGGGACCGTTCGCCATATTCCACGCCAGGATGTTGCCGATCGCCAGCAGGTAGGCTCCGCGGTGATGAAAGACGACCCCCTTGGGATTGCCCGTCGTTCCGGAGGTGTAATTGAGCGAAATCGCGTCCCATTCATCCGTCGGCCGCCGCCATTCAAATTCGGGATCACCCGTCTCCAGAAAGGCTTCGTATTCCATCTCACCCAGCAGGTCACCGGGGCCCGTATAGACGGGATCATCGAGATCAATCACGAGGGGCTTCTTAGCAACTTTGGCCAACGCCGCCGCCACCGTGGGAGCGAACTCGCGATCGGTCAGCAGGACCTTGGTCTCAGCATGCTCCAGCATGAAGCCGATGGTGGCCGCATCAAGTCGAACATTGAGCGTATTCAGCACGGCCCCCGTCATGGGGACACCATAGTGAGCTTCCAGCATCGCCGGGATATTGGCCGCCATGATCGAGACGGTATCGCCCGGACGGACCCCATGAGCCGTCAGCGCCGAAGCCAAGCGCCGGCATCGTCGATAGAACTCGGCGTAGTTGACCCGGCGATCGCCGTGAATCCAGGCGATCCGGTTCGGATAAGTCCTAGCGGCGCGAGGCAGAAAGCTCAGTGGTGAGAGTGCCTCAAAATTGGCCGGATTTTGTTCGAGTCCCACAGCATAGGGATTGGAGGGGGGCAAGTTCATCGGGGAGTCTCAAAGAGAGTCGTTGTTCGCTCCGCGAACGAAACGCATTCGCAGTAGCCGGCCGCTGATTTCACTAACGGCCGCTCACAAATACTATCTCGAAGCGTCAGCGAGTGCATCTGTGACGGTGTTCGCGAAAATGCGCTTGTCGAGGTATGGAAGAATCAAATCCGCAGAAAGTGGACTCAGGTGAGCCCGGCGGCGTGAGCCCCGGGATTCTTCGTCGTAGGACGGGCACTCCTGCCCGTCTCTTTTTGATGTCCCCGGTTGGATCGCTGGACGAAGGTCGCGGATTACCGCGAAGACGGGCAAGAGTGCCCATTCTACATTGACTTTACGCCAACATCTCCGGTACGACATCGCAGCTATCCGGAACCAGCGTAATCTGCCGTCCGCTACGATCGGGAACCGTCGCATGAGGATCAATCCCCAGCAGATGGTACATCGTCGCCAGCAGATCCTTCGGCGAGACCGGTCGATCAATCGGGTCGCTCGCGTGCTTGTCAGTGGCTCCGACAACCTTACCGCGGCCAATACCACCGCCGGCGAAGACCAGCGAGTAGGCTCGCGACCAGTGATCGCGACCGCCGCCTTTGGCGTTGTTCAACTTGGGAGTCCGGCCATGGTCGCTCAGAACGGCAATCAATGTGTCGTCCAACATGCCACGCTGCTCAAGATCCAGAACCAACCCCGAGAACGCCTTATCGAAGCCAGGCATCAGTTGGTCGGTCATGCGGGGATAGTGGTTCCAGTGCGTATCCCACGCGTCTCCCGCGAGGCCGAACTCATCCCAGAAGACGCTGACCAGTTTGGTGCCCGCTTCCAGCATGCGGCGACCGGCGAGACACCCTTGTCCGAACAACGTCATCCCATACAAATCGCGGGTTTCTTGCGATTCGCGGCGAATATCGAGCGCATTGCTGACGGCGGGCGAATTGATCAGCGAGTACGCCATTTCCTGGTAGCGATTGAGCGACTTGCCCTCGGACGTGGCTGCGAACTCGCGCCGCTGCGCATCAAACTGCTGCAGCAACGAACGCCGCTGGTTCAGGCGGTCGATCGTCATCTGTTCTTGCGGACTCGTCATGCTCAGCTTGAAGTGACTGTCCTTGGTGCAACCGACATAGGGATCGGAGACGTCGTACTTCATGTCGCGCAACGTCTTCACGACCGTGCCGGTTGCGGCGCCGGAGAACTCAGTCCAGACAGGGTTGTACGCCCCACCCAGGAATGCCGCGTACGGGCCGGCTCGGAAGACTTCCCCAGTGCGCTGGCTGCTAAAGGGGAAGGGCAGGGCGACGTTCTGCGGGACGAGCATCGGCGTACCGGCAGCAGCCGCCTGTTGCCGGGTGAAATAGTCCACGCAGGAACCGAAATACGGATAGTGCCGGGTATCGTGAGGAGCCAGTTCCATCGCGACATCAATGGCCGGAATTCCGGTCGTGGCGAACGCGACGCCGTGCACCGGGAATTCATGAGTGATCGATCGCACAACCGTCACACGATCCATGATCCGGGAGGTCAGCGGCAGATGTTCGCACACATCCAAACCGGGGACTGAGGATGCGATTGGCTGCATCGTCCCGCGGATTTCGATCGGCGCATCCGGCTTCATGTCGAACGTTTCGAGCTGGCTGGGAGCACCATACAAATAGAGGAGGATGCAGCGTTTCGCCTGGCCGAAATGGGGCGCACCGCTGGCGTTCTCAGCATGCGCGTCGCGCAGGGCGAGGAATTGACTCAGCCCGAGGCCGGTCAGTCCCAATCCACCTGCATGCAGCAATTCGCGGCGGTTAACGCCGTCGCACATTTGCCGGTGAGATCCCAAAACACGTAGCATCAAGACTCTCCCAAACAGCTATACCGTACGCGACAATCGAGACTGAACGATCACGGAGGCAATCGCAGGGAATCTCAACGGGTGGGTTGCGTAAACAATAAACCTCGGGCGCGAGCATTATCGTATCGCACTCTATTGATCGGAGCAAGCTGGCTGGTGCCATGAGGCGTCTCTCGCAAGACGTAACACATTGGCCAATAAGCAGAAACGGCAATCGAGCAATGCCGGAATACGCTCGCCCCTCAATAAGCTTTTCCGAATGCAGAGAGTGGACGATGGAAATCAGAAAAATTCACGCTCCCCGCAAGGATTTTGGGGCATACCGTTGAACTCCGCAGAAGATCCGCCAAAATAGCGTCACCAGCGCCCGGATGTCGTTGCCCCCTTCACTCAGGAGAGAGTCCCCGCATGCCCACCGAAGAACTGACCGCCTTCCAACTGCGTAAGAAGGAAATTCGCGAACAGGCCCATGCCAATCGCAAGGAACAGCCCTGCAAAGACGAAGTCAGCCGCGAGATCGTCGAGAAATTTCTGGACCTGCCAGAATACGAAGCGGCACAGACTGTCATGTTCTATGTTGATGTGCGTACCGAAGTGAAGACCCGCGAATTTCTGGCGGTGGCCCTGACGCACGGCAAGAAGATCGTCGTCCCGTATTGTGTCGACGGCGAACTGGAACTCTTCTGGTTGCAAAGCATGGACGAGCTAGGCCTCGGCATGTACAAGATTCTCGAACCGCGTGCCGAACTGCGTGGCCTTCCCGAGAAGCAGGTCTCAGCGTTTGAACTCGACCTGGTCATGGTACCGGGCGTGGCGTTTGACCGCCGCGGGGCTCGCATGGGACACGGCTTCGGCTACTACGACAAGTTGCTCGAGCACACGCGCCCGAACACACAGTTGGTCGCGCTCGCCTTCGAATGTCAGTTATTCGAAGAGATCCCCACCGCAGATCACGACATCTTCATGGATAAGATCGTGACCGAAGCGGCGATCTACGAAGGTCTGGGACGCGGCGATGGGAATTAGATTTTTCGTGGCGAGCGTTGGGCGTAAGCCCAATGGTTGTTTGCGACTTCAGTGACCTTGAGCGACTGGCAATGTCATTGAGTAAGATGTCGCGCCGCAAGCAATTCCGACCTGAGCGTGTCGTCAATCGTATAAAAACCATCCGGCTCACGCCGGACGCTCGCCTGATTCAGTCGAGCGTTGCTTCCCCGAGGCCCCAGTGACGACACACCGCGCCGAAATCGACGATACCTACGCCGAAGCCTTCCGCAGCATCTACGCGGAAGTCCTGGTCACCGCGCGCGACCGCCAGTGGCTCGACCACGCGGTGAATGCGGCCACCGGCAATGCCTCGAGCACGATCTTTTGCGATTGTGAAGCAGGGCTCGGTCGCTACGTCAATCTGCCCGAAACCAAAGGCCAACCGGGCGACTTCGTCACACCGGAC
>JAQGHS010000057.1 GCA_028291605.1 Planctomycetaceae bacterium
GCGTCGGAAGTCGCGTTAGAGAACCCGATTGATGAAGAACAGTTGCAGGCCGCTTTACTGGAGTTGCCTGAAGAGTATCGGTCGCCAGTGGTCTTGTTCTATTTTGGCGAATTGAGTTACAAGGAGATCGCCGAACAGTTGGAAGTCCCGATCGGAACAGTGATGAGTCGTCTGGCACGAGCGAAATCGCTCCTGAAGAAACGCTTGTCGCCGTTGCCTGCGAAATAATTAAGACTGTAGCCACGTTCGCCAGAACGGTCTTATGACAGAGTGACGTTAATTAAGTGAGTGACTGACAAGTCGGCAGCCCGCGGCAACTCTGGAAACAGGGTTGAGGATTTCTTCGGGCTTCGGTTTGGAGACCGGAAAGTGTGTTGTAATGAAGTGTGATGAGATTCGAGCCCAGCTGTCCCTCATTCGCCCCGATTCGTCGGATGCGGATCAGGGGGAATTTGCGCCGGTACTGGAGCATCTGCAGCAATGTGCCGACTGCCAGGCGTATTGGGAAATCCAACAGCAGACCGAGCGTGAACTCGGTCGTGCGATCCGGAATGTCTCGGTCCCGGCTGACTTCAAAGCCCGGTTGATGGCCCAGCTCACCACTGCCATTGCAGCTCCGACCGCCACTTCGGTGTCACCAGAAACGGTCACCACTGAAACGTCCCTGCCAACCACGATCACTCAGCCCTTGCCGCGAACCCGCCCCGCCGACCACGCGTGGACACGACGCCGGGCAGCAACCGTCACCAGTGCCGCGCTATTGCTGCTGGCATTCGGAAGCTGGTTTTTCCTCAATACACCACGACAGGCACAGCTGTCATTCAGCGACTTGATTGCGTTGTCCGAGTCTCCTGCCGCAGGGGCGGCCCCCGCCTTTCAGCAATCGTTCGAGCCCGTCCTCCCCTCTGATATTTGGATGCCGAATGGAACGCGTGCAGCCTCGGCGAAGAGTGTGCAGCATCAGGGGCAGGAAATCGGGGCCTTATTTAAGTACGACGCCCTGGGAAGGAAAAGCCTCCGCGCGGTGCTGATGGTGATCAACTTGGAGCGAACCACGGTTTCGAACCTGCCAGCGGTCGGCAGCAGCTTCGTCACGGCGGCGGTCGATTACCCGCTTCCCAAAATGTATGCCACCCGCGTCTGGCGCGTGGGACAGAACTTGTATGTCTGTTACGTCCGCTCGGGGCATGCCGATGATCTGGACCGATTGCAGAAACATCATCAAGTCTCGTGATTGCGGCCCTAGGATACAGGCTACGACAGCCGAATGCACTGGTTTGACTCTCCGCCACCGGGCTTGCCCCGGTAGTTCCCGCGCTTCTGCACTACAACTTCGCACACGAATGTAGTGCAGAAGCGCGGGAACCACCCCCACAAGGGGGAGTGGCGTTTCATTCTGCTCACCTGCAAAACTCATGAGGTAGCAGCCTATCCTGCGCGGCGACACATTCGCCACACGCGGTACAACCGCTACAACTCACACGATCCTTGCGACTCTTGTATCGCTCCTCTTCGTTCTCTTGATCTTCAGCCTCCCCTCGGCTCGATAGTGACTGTATCCGGCTCGTTCTGGTGACCAGAGACCCTGTTGTTTGTAACAGGGAACTGACCGCGGTCTGCCTGGATCGACGAGAGCAAGGGGTGTGCTTCCATGGCGCGCAAGATCTTCTGGGGATTGTGGATGACCGTTTGGCCCGCGGTCGCATTGATTCCGCCGCTCGTCACGGCTCAAGGTCCGGCGCGTGCTGTCACGGTTGCCCAGGACGATTCCATCGTGACGCCGACCAAGCGGGTTGCTGCGCCGGTCGAGTTGGCCAGTCCCCAGACAGAACTCACGCTGGAAGAATTGCCGAACACTCCCCAATTGGATGTTCCGTCTCCGGACCCGTTTGAGCCCAAGCTATCAGAGTCCAAGGCACCGACCCATCGAATCTCGCAGCCCAGTGCACCGCACGGTGAAAAAGCGTTCGATGCGGAAGCCTTTGACAAAAGCGAGCCACTGCCCGCCGCCGGCAACGACACGGTTCCGCAATCGCCTCGTACTAATGTCCGACTGAATTCGCCTCGTCGGACTGGTCCCGAACTGACCGCTCAGGAAGAACGGGCTCAAAAGCTGATTCACGAACGGGCCCTGTTGCGGGCCCAGCAACGACACACGCGACTGGCCGTCAAACAGTGGGTTCAGACCACTCCTCGCATCGTCGGCAAATCGACGAACTGGCACCCCCAGACGACGCAGCCCAATGCATTGGCCGAGTTTGACCGGATCGAGAATCCGTGAGTCGGAAATGACGAATGTCGAAATCCGAATGACGAAAGAATGACCAATAACCAAATGACGAACTGGTGACTCGAGTCCTGATCCGTGATTGCTGGCGCAAATTGACGGATCCAGATTCCTATCTCAGTTCGACATTCGTCATTGGTCATTCTTTCGTCATTCGGATTTCGTCTTTGGACTGAGATCTAAGAAAACCCCACCGAGCTTGTCTCGGTGGATTCGGGCCTTTGCACTACGTTCGGTATCAGCGTAGTGCAGAAGCACGATGACCACCGAGGCCAGCTCGGTGGGGTCGTTTTGTAAGACGTTTCCAAGTCTCGTTCTTGCAATCTGCAGGCCGGCAGGGGATATTCGAGAGTTCCTTAACTCGAAGCAGTTCCCAGTAGAGGTTCTCCGTGCAGATCGGCAGCAGTCTTAAGATGTCCGTCAATGTTTTGGATGAGATCGTCGCTTACAAGCGGTTGGAAGTCGCCGCCGCGAAGCAGTTGCGTCCCGCGAGCGAACTCGAAGCCCGCCTGGCAGATGCTCCGCCCGTCCGCGACTTCTGTGCTGCTCTGCGATCGGCCGCACCACATCTGGGACTGATCGCCGAGATCAAGAAGGCGTCCCCCTCCGCCGGGCTGATTCGAGCCAATTTTGATCCAGTCGAAATTGCTCGCATCTATGAACAGCACGGGGCGAACTGCCTGAGCGTCCTCACCGACGAGAAATACTTTCAAGGCCATCTCGATTTTCTGGTCACGGTGCGGGGGGCCGTATCGCTGCCCGTGTTGCGAAAAGATTTCATCATCGATCCGTATCAGGTTCTAGAAGCCCGCGCCGCAGGTGCGGATTGCATTCTGTTGATCGCGGAATGCCTGAACGACTGCCAGATGCGGGACTTGTATTTCTACGCCTCGGATCTGGGGTTGGAAACCCTTATTGAAATCCACGAGGCAGAAAACCTCGACCGCGTGTTGAAGCTGGAACCGGGACTGATCGGCATCAACAATCGAGACCTCAAAGCGATGGTCACGGATCTCGACCATACGGTGCGACTGAGTCCCCGCATCCCGTCCGACTGTCTGTTGGTCAGCGAAAGTGGCATTAAGACGCACGCAGATGTCGTGAAGCTGAAGCAAGCCGGTGCGGCGGCAATGCTCGTCGGCGAGTCGTTAATGAAGCAGCCGGATATTGGTGCGGCGGTCGATAGGCTCTGTAATGAAAGTCGTT
>JAQGHS010000091.1 GCA_028291605.1 Planctomycetaceae bacterium
CGCCTCAATCTCACCAAAACAGCATGAACGAATCGGGGCGAGAAAAAAGGACAGTTCCATATCTTCAAGATGTGGAACTGTCCTTTTTGCTTGTGCTTTAATTCGAGAATGAAAAAGGGGACGGGTCCGATAACCAATATATGGACCTGTCCCAACACTGTTCGGCACGATATGTGTTCCACGCGAGATTCGTCAATCGATATGTGGGAGACTGCCGTTTGCTAGCCGCTAATGAGTTGACCATGCCATGGATCAAGCCGTGTGGCGCATGGCAGTCACGTTGCGAGTCATGGATCGCGCAGCGTTAAGAGACTCAGATCGCCGGGTGCGGTCGAGCGATCACCGTCGTCAGTTTGTTTTTGCAGCCTGTTCGTCACTGGCTTTGAGCTTGGCGATGTGGGCGGCGACTTCCTCAGCAGAGGCCCAGCCCGTCAGAAAGTAGCACAACATCTCCTGCGTCCGCTTGGTCGGCTGACGACCGGTCCACAAGGCGATGAGCAGGCACGCGATGATCGCGCAATACGTTTGGATCTCGATCCCGTTCTGATTGTGACTGAGCAGGTGCCGGCAACCGAGCAGGTGCTTGAATTGCCTGAAGAAAATCTCGATTGTCCAGCGATAAGCATAGAGCAAGGCGATGATCTCGGCGGGAACATCCAGCAGATTGGTAGCGATGCGCAGGAACCCATCACTGTCGACTCCCGACGAGCCACCTTTGTATTTTCCCTTCGAGACGTGCGGCTTGATCTTGACCACTACGAGACGTATCGGATGGTTGGGACGGTCATTCTTCTTCGAGTTTTGTCCCAGCAACACGACCTGGTCGGATAAGACTCGCGCGGCACGATCCGCCGCGGTCAACGGTTGCTCGGTCAGGACCTCGTAGACGCTGTTGTCCCGGACTCGACAGACATAGCTCGACCCCTTCGCGACGATGGCATTGAACAGCTTGAACTTGGCGTAGCCACGGTCCATCACATAGCAACGGTCGGCGTCGATGGTCCGCTCCAGGACCGCACGCTCATCCTGGTCGCCGCCGCCATCGCGTGTGACATCGATCCGCACGGGAACATGGCGATCGACTTCAAAATGCGTATGGAGCCGCCATTTCACCATTCCGCTGCCCGACTGCTGCTTCATGACTGACGCAGCCATGATCCGCGGCATCGCCGCGATCAACGTGGCGTCCACCAGCGTAAGCGTTTGCTGGATGCCCTGCAGACGAGGGTCCTTGGTGAGTGGCTGCACCTGACTACCGAGTTCTTGAATAATTTCAATCAATCGCTGGGGGTCGAACACGGTCGACGCCTCGGAGAGCGACCCCAGCGAAGCTCGCCCACACCCCAGGCGCCGCTGCACGTTTTTGAGTTCGCTGGCCTGTTGCACGGCACGCAACGAGGAGCAAATCGGATTGAACAAATAGAGCAGTACCAGCAGGCAGTACTGATCGTAATGTAGCTCACGATTGCCCGCCTTATCCCGCGCGCAACCGTCGTCCTCAAGTCGCTTCAGCAGGGGCAGCAATCGGTCGAAGTATTTCAACCCGACGATGTCCGCCTCGGTCACCCGCGCCGCTTCTCGCTCTGGTCCGGGGGCTGATCTCGAAGCGTCCGAGTGTCCATCCTGGTCTTCGTCTGTCGCATCCATGACCGTACAATAGTCGACAACGAGCCTGGCGCAAAAAGCGTGCCGAACAGTGTTGGGACAGGTCCGAATGGCACTGCCGCTTGTGGTGCAAGGAGTTATATCATTTGTCGGTGATCCCCGCGAGTAATGCTTGGCGGGCTTGTTGACGTGGAACGGTCAGCAGGGCGAGGGGTGCAGGTCTGCGTTTGACGGCTCGGGGTTCCACGCGGTCGGAGCGGTTGCCGACTCGATGCGCACACCCGTTAATTAAGCGCACAGTCACCATGCGTGCGTGGGCCGATGATCGTGATGGCAGCGTGGCGGCGATGAGCCACTGATTGGCCAGCATCTGCAGGGAGGCCGTGAAGCTCAGCGTGCGGGGCCGGCAGCGTTTGACCGCGGCTGATTGCAGCATCGATTGCCGAATCAGGTTATAGGCCAGCAGGCCCGTCCAGAGTTCCTGACGCACCCGCTCGGGAGTCTTTCGTCGCAGCACATCCAACTGCATCATGGTTTTGATATCTCGCAGATGCAGTTCCACGTGCCAGCGCTCGCGGTACAGATCGGCGACAGCTTTCGCTGAGACCTCCTGCGGATCGAGCAACGACGTCACCACGACGAGCGATTCGGTACGGAAGCCAGGAATCGCGACGTTGACCTGGACCTCGCGGACCTCCAGTTCTGCCGGCAGGCGGTTGTACGTCTCCTGATCGAGCCACTCGGGCTTCACGGGCTTGGCCCAGGAGACGACGTGGTCGCCGTTGCCTAAGCGCCGGCCGCGGGAGAAGTCGGCCGTTCGCAGTTGGTGCAGCCGCACGACGAAATCCACGCCCAGCTCACGAAACAACGCCAGCATGAACCAGCCGCCGTGATAGCGATCGGCGAGTATCACATCCCCCGCCTGCAGGTGATGAAACAAGCTCCGCAACAAAGCCGTCTCACCCGTCTCTTTGCCCGCATACGGTCCGACGGCCAGTCCCTGGATCAACCCGGTGGCCAACGACACCAGCGCGACCGCTCGCAGGAGCGGAAACCCCAGCCCCTCGGCCTGGCTGGAAGACTGCGGGTATTCCGCCTGGTTCTCTTTCGTATCCGGCATCGAGTGTGTCGTGCCATCGGCCAGATACACCGTGCGTCCCAGCCACTTCAATTCTTCTGGAGCGGCCGCTTCACAGCGCTCCGCCATCCCTTCGGCCAGCCGCTGCACGACACCTGTGGTGACCTGGTCTCGTGCGCGGCAGTAGGCTCCCGTGTTGGTGCTGGAGACCAGGCGTCCGGTCACCGCATAAAACAACACCACACGGGCCACGGCAGCCTGGCACGAACGTTCTTCGCCGGTAAACAGGGCCTGGGACAACATGGCCCACAAGGTCACCGCCGGGGTATAGACGGGCTCATTGCCAGCACCTCCCTCGCGGGCGAACGAGACACCCTCCGCCTGAAAGGCCTGTTCGATGTGCTCGGCGGACAATGCGTCGCTGAACGGCAGGCCTGCGGCCTGCAGCAGCGAGTCACGCACGAGTTGAAATGCACTAGACGTCGAGGGGCAAGATGTGCGAAAAGACATGAGACCTTCCCTGGTCAGCTTTGCACACTACTCCAAGGAAGGCCTCACCGAGGGCGAAGAATAGACCAAGCCCGCCTCACCACCAACCCCAATTCACATCACTCACAATGCACATGCCCTCGCGTGTGCGTCCCACCGTTGCGCGCCGACCGCTAGTCACTACAACAACGGCAGTGCCATTCAGTCCTGACCCCTTTATTCCTCCCTAACATTCGGTCCAGCAATGTGAGCCACTCCCGCAGCTCAGCGATTGTATCAGCATCTTCAAATACCCTGGGTTTAGCTATATAACTCGAAGTTCGGGGACCGTCGGCAAGTTTATCTCCATAGCCCAATGGGGTGGGAGACGTACGATGGGAATGGATTTTGTCGCAATATACGACACCTTTTCCAAGTCGAGCAAATACGATCCCCTCATCGACGCCTTGGTTGCTCACAGGCTAAGTAAAGTCGAGGACATCAACGGTGTTGAAACAGACGTTGGAATCAGCGCGAGTTGCATTAAGGCTCCAATTTGGAATAATCATCGCGCCCCCAAAGAGCAAGGATGGCCGAATGTCGTGCCAAGGCCGCCGCTGCCTTGCTATGATGCCGAGTTCATAATTCCAGAGGGGTTTCAATTTGTATTTGGAGATGACTGCGTTTTACTTTACCATGCATCGAGATGGC
>JAQGHS010000121.1 GCA_028291605.1 Planctomycetaceae bacterium
CACGACTGGCGTGGTTGAAAATGACTGCCGCACCTTTGGGCCACCCCGGGTCACGGACTGGTTTATTGCCCTCGTCACCAATGAGTAAGGCAAACGCTGTCGCCGGAACGAGCACCGCCAGCGTTGCCACAATGAGACCGGTCAACACCCTCGTCATGATTGTTCCCCGGTAAGTGGTTGACGTCCACGCAATGCAGCCTGCACGCGAATGGAGTTTCCGATGAATGTGCTGGTGGAATACTAACAGAAGGGGAAGTCGATCTGAAATAGCACCTGAGCGGGCCTCGTAATCCCACGCCCTAACACCAAGTACTGAAATTCGCGCTCCCTTAAATCTCAATCTCGGGTAGGATGCCGCCCGGTCCGGCCAGGGGGTGGCCGACGATTACGATGTGAAACGGAGTTCGAACATGCGTTGGTTATTGATGTTGACTGTCGTTGCGGGCTGGGGAATCTCGGGAAGCCGGGTCTCTGCCGCTGATCCGATTGAGACGGCCCGGCTGTCTGAGCAGGTGCTCGGCGAACTGATGGCGATTCCAGGCAAGCAGATCCCGCATCGCCTGCTGGAACACGCACAGGGGATTGCGATCATCCCCAATGTGATCAAAGTAGGCTTCGTGGCGGGTGCCCGTCGCGGACATGGAGTTGTCCTGGTACGAGATGCCGAGGGCGAGTGGAGTTTACCGCAATTCATCACTCTAACTGGCGGCAGCGTTGGTTGGCAGGCGGGCATTCAAGGGACCGATGTCGTGCTGGTTTTCACCACCAAGAAGGGTGTTGAAGGCTTGATGCGCGGCAAGTTCACGATCGGCGCCGATGCGGCCGCGACGGCAGGTCCTGTCGGTCGCAATGCGGAAGTCGCAACTGATGGCCATTTGCGAGCTGAGATCTATTCGTACTCGCGCAGTCGAGGCTTGTTCCTGGGTGTGTCGATTGATGGTTCGGTGCTCGATGTCGACCATCATTCACATGGCATGTTCTATGGATCACCTACGGGAGAACTGCCCGGTCACATTCCCGAATCCGCGGCACACCTGCGGCAATATTTGGGTGAACTGACTCAGGGGAATCATCCGCGGCGAGAAGAGGGCGGCCCCGTTCTGGCTCCGCCAGCTCCCCACCGACAGTTGGAAGCATTGCGGCGCGGTCTACATCAGAACGCGGCGCAACTGCATCGGATCCTCGGGCCCGAATGGCGCCAGTATCTGGCCTTGCCTGCGGAAGTTGTCGACCCGGCCGGACACCCGCATGTGGATGTGCAGGCCTTGATCGCCGTGGAACAACGGTATGCGAAAATCGTCGCCAATCCGGCCTACCAACAATTGGCGGCACGTCCGGAATTTCAGTCGACCCACGAATTGTTGCGAGAATACATTACCGCCCTGACCGCCGCGGAACCGGGCCTGGAATTGCCGCCACCCCCGGCGAGATAGTGGCGTGGATGAAGAGGGATAGGCTTCCAGCCTGTCAATGTTGAGTACAATAGACAGGCTGGAAGCCTATCCCACGACATTCTCCCATTGAATTGGTAGACTCAATCAGCATAAGGTACTCTTGGCGGGCTCGTATGAAGTAGTACCAAATGATTGCTTGCGGTGATGGGCGAACGCTGGTGACTCCAGTCGCTTCGTCACCGTGATCGACCTGTTGCACTTGAGTCGTTGCACATGGTGAGCCCGGTCGTCAACATGACATCGTCGCAGACTTTATCGGGAGGTTTACCTTTCGATGAAACAGCGCATGTATGGTCGATTCTGGCCAGTCAGTTGGAATCGTTCCTGGCGGCTTGGGAGTCGGGTGCGGCGCCTCCCTCAGTGGCCGACTTCCTGCCGGCCGAACCGCTCTCCTTGCGTCGCATGACGCTGGTGGAATTGATCAAAGCCGATTTGAAGGCGCGTCTGCAGCCGGGACATACTCCGCGCCCGTTGCAGGACTACATTCAAGAATTTCCCGAGTTGGCGATCGACACGCCGCTCGACTTGATCTACGAAGAATTTCAGCTTCGAAAGCAAGCCGGCCTCGCCCCGTCTGTCGAAGATTATCTGGCACAATATCCGGCTCAGGCGACCGAACTCGCGCAGTTACTCAACTGCCAGCCAGCAGCGCACGTGTCGACATCAGTCTTCGGAACACGGAAGGGGCCAGGCGGTGCGAATCTGGCTCCAGGCGATTGCATTGATGATTTCAGTCTACTCGCTCGTCTTGGGCAGGGAGCGTTCGCCTGCGTCTTTCTGGCGCGGCAAAATTCGATGCAGCGGCTGGTCGCACTGAAGGTTTCTGCCAACCGCAGTGCCGAGCCTCAAACGCTCGCTCAGCTGGATAATGATCACATCATTCGCGTCTTCGACCAGCGAATCGTGCCCGAGCAGGGGCTGCGGCTGATGTATATGCAGTACGTCTCCGGTGGCACCCTGCAGGAAGTTGTGGGCGAAGTTCGAAACACCGCCGAATCCAAGAGGACCGGTGGAATGCTGTTTGCAGCCATTGACCGGGCACTCAACGCGCGAGGAGAATCGCGACCCGCGGAAACGCCGGTCCGCGATCGTTTTGCTGAAGCGGCCTGGCCTGAAGTTGCCTGCTGGATCGCGGCCCGCCTCGCGCGGGGTCTGGACTATGCCCATCGCCAGGGGATTTTGCATCGCGATATCAAGCCGGCAAATGTCTTATTGACGGCGGACGGTGCGCCCAAGCTGGCGGACTTTAACATCAGCTTCAGCTCGAAGCTGGACGGGGCCAGTCCGGCGGCGTACTTCGGGGGTAGTCTGGCTTATATGTCGCCGGAACAACTGGAAGCCTGCAATCCGGCACATGCACGTCAAGCTGACAGTCTCGATGGCCGCAGTGATCTCTATTCTTTAGGAGTGCTGCTCTGGGAGCTCCTGACTGGAACGCGGCCTTTCGTAGATGAGCAAGTGAAGTCGAGCTGGACGAAGAATCTGGCTGAAATGACCGCACGTCGGCAGGCGGGAATTGATCCCCAGACACTGGCTGCGGCGGCGAGCAACTGGCCTGCGGGTCTGGATCAAATACTGCTGCGTTGCCTCGACCCGGATGTCTCCCGCCGCTATTGCACCGGTGCCGAACTGGCTCGCCAGTTGGAACTGTGCCTGGTTCCTGAAGCCCGCAGAATTCTCTGGCCACCGGCCAACAGTTGGAGAACATGGGGTCGCCACTATGGCATGGCGGCCGTCATCTGCGCCACAATCGCCCCCAATGTGGTGGCTGCGATCTTCAACTATTTCTACAACCGCCTGGAAATCATCGAGTCCCTGAAGCACAGCCAGGATCTCTTCTGGCGTACGCAGTTGGCGATCAATTCGGTTTGCTTTCCACTGGGCATGTTTCTGGCGGTCTACTTCATGTGGCCGGTGGCCTCCGCGATGGCGCGGACGGAGAGTGCCACGGCAAAACTCGCGGCGCTGTCTCATACTGAGCTGCGTCGATTACGCAAGCGATGCCTGGCACTCGGACACATGGCCGCCGGGATCAGCCTGAGTTTGTGGTTACTGGCGGCACCGGCCTATCCGCTGGCGTTGGCGTGGGGAGGAGTGGACGATGTCCCGGCGTCCGTCTACGTCCATTTCGTCGCCTCGTTGACCTTATGCGGACTGATCGCGTCGGCGTATCCCTTTTTTGGTGTCGCCTGCCTCACAGTCGGGTGTCACTATCCAGCCTTCGCGAGATTTGACACGTTGAATCGCGAAGATCTGAGATCACTGGATAGTCTGTTCCGTTGGACCTGGATCTATCTGCTCCTGGCGGCATCGGTGCCGATGCTTTCCGTCGCGATCCTGGAAATGATCGGCTCGCAAGCGCACTACGCCTTGGAGTTGTTAGCAGTCGGAGGCGTGGCAGGTTTGGCGATCGCCTTCGCGCTGTTCCGAATTCTTCAAGCCGATTTGGCGGCATTGACCGTGATCGCAGCGCCTCCGGGAGAGGCGCATAGTTCAACGCGCCGCTGATTTGTAGCAGAACTCGCCAAGAGTTCTGGCAGCGTAGATTAGACTCAGGGTCGGCAACGCGGTAATGGAACTTTCAACGTCACGGGAGTGTGAGGCTCCTGCCGAACCGCAGGCGTCTCCCGGCCGTCGCCAGACTATGCGGTTCGGCAGGAGCCTCACCCTCCCATCGACCGCAATTATGCCAGGATCCCCTTCACCACATTCCCCTCGACATCCGTCAGCCGGTAATCGCGTCCCTGGAAACGATAGGTCAATCGGGTGTGATCGAACCCGAGCAAATGCAGCAAGGTCGCCTGCAGGTCGTGGACGTGGACGGGGTCCTGCACGATGTTGAAGCCGAAGTCATCGGTTTGCCCGTGCGTATGACCGGGCTTGATCCCGCCGCCGGCCATCCACATGCTGAAGCAGCGATTATGATGGTCGCGGCCGTCGTTGCCTCCCTGGACCATCGGCGTGCGGCCGAATTCGCCGCCCCAGACTACCAGTGTGTCTTCCAACAAGCCGCGTTGCTTGAGGTCCTTGACGAGGGCGGCACTGGCCTGGTCGGTGTCTCCGGCATTCTTCTTGACGCCACCGGCCAGGTTCCCATGCTGATCCCAGACTTCGTGGTACAACTGCACGAATCGCACGCCACGTTCAATTAATCGACGAGCCAGAAGGCAATTACGGGCATAGCTGGATTCCTTCGGATCTTTGACGCCATACATGTCCAGTACGGCCTTCGGTTCGCTGGCGAGATCCATGAGCTCGGGGGCACTCGATTGCAGGCGGAATGCCATTTCGTAGCTTTGGATGCGGGCGGCTGTCTCTGGATCACCGGCGGTTTCCAGTGTCAGGCTATTCAGACGCTGCAGGGTGTCCAGCGAGGCACGCTGCGTCTCGGCGTCGATGCCCTTCGGATTAGAAAGATACAGCACCGGGTCACCGGCACTGCGGAAGGGAATACCGCCATACATCGTCGGCAGAAATCCGCAGCCGTAGTTGCTGGCCCCTCCGCTGGTGCCCTTGGAACTCGAGAGAACCACGAATCCGGGCAGATCCTCACATTCGCTGCCGAGACCATACACAGTCCACGAGCCGAAACTGGGTCTGCCAAACAACGGCGAACCGGTATTCATCACGATCTGGGCTGGGGCGTGATTGACGGCATCGGTATGCATCGTGCGAACCAGGCAGATTTCGTCGGCGATGCTGGCCGTGTGCGGCAGCACTTCGCTCAACTCCATCCCACATTTCCCATGCTTTGTGAACTTGAACTTCGGTCCGAGCAGCGCCGAGTTCGGATTGATGAAAGCCGCACGATAACCCTTCAGCAACTCAGCCGGCGGGAGCTGGCCGTTGCGCGCGGTGAGCTCGGGCTTGTGGTCGAAGAGCTCCAGATGGCTGGGAGCTCCCGCGTTGAACATATAGATCACCCGCTTGGCCTTGGCGGGGAAATGCGGGGCTCGCGGAGCCAAGGGATTGGCGGGTGCGGCAGGAGCGGCGGCGGCTTCTCGGGCGGCAAATGAATTTAGCGCCATCCCGGCCAGTCCGACGCCGCAGTCGCGCAGGAACCAGCGCCGGCTAAGGTGACTGGCGAGAGCCGCTTGCAGTTTGTGCTCGACAGACTTGATGTGTTCGAGAGACATAGAAAAACCTTATCACTCTGTAGCCGGACTCTCCCGAGTCGGGCGCCTTGCCTGTATTGATTCGCCCGACTCTGGAGAGTCAGGCTACGGCTTGCTGATCGTTTCATCGAGGTTCAACAGGACGCGTGCCACGAGGGTCCAAGCGGCGGCATCCTGCGGGATAGTCTTGGCCGGAATCTCCGGCAATTTGGTCGGGTCTCCGGTCGCGACTTCGCGGATATCCAGCCAGCCCTCGGCCAGTCGTTGCCGCCGCGATTTTAGTAGGGCGAGGACTTCGTCACGTTCGACCGCAGTTGGTGGTCGTGACATACACAGTCGGAATGCGTAATCGGCTCGTGAGGCATCATCCGGGCCCCCTTCACGCAGCAGTCGCAGGGCCATCGCCCGTGCTGCCTCGTTGAAGATAGTCTCGTTCAATCCAGTCAATGCCGCGAGAGGCGTATTGGAGCGAACTCGTCGGGCACACGCGATGTCGCTGTTGGGCGAGTCAAAACTGGAGAGCACCGGGTCAGGCATCGATCGCTTGCGGAAAACATACACCGTACGACGGTAACGGTCGGGACCTTGCGTCGGAATCCAATAGGCCGGATAGGTGAAGTTGATATCGAGTACGTTTTGGGGCACCGGCGGAATGGTTCCGGGTCCGCCCACCTTTTGTGTGATCAGGCCCGAGATACTCAGGGCAATGTCGCGCACCACTTCGGCTTCAGCACGGAACCGCGGGCCGCGGGCCAGCCAGTGATTGCGAGGGTCTCGTTCTTTCAAGATGGCCGGTGTGTTCGAGCTTTGTTGATAGGTCGCACTGCTGACGATCGTCTTAATGAGATGTTTCTGACTCCAGCCGTGCTCCATAAAGTCTACGGCGAGCCAGTCGAACAATTCGCCATATTCGGGCACGGGGGCTCGGGTACCGAAGTCTTCAGAAGTTTCGACGAGACCTTCTCCGAACAATGCCTGCCAGACACGGTTCACAGCAACTCGGGCGGTCAACGGCGACCGCTTGTCTGCCAACCATCTGGCAAAAGCCAGTCGACTCGGCTCCCCTTTACTATTTTCGAAGCTGTGCAAGGCTGCCAAAGTTTGCGGGGGAATGACTTGCTTGGGTTTGTCCCAACCACCTCGATCTAACAGATGAGTGGGGCGGACGTGAATCCCTTGGCGTTCCGCCAGATGTAGAACCGAGGTCAGTGCCGTGGGAAAAGTCTTCCATTGAGCGTCAATCTCATCGTTGATCGGCTTCAAGTCGGCGACGGATGCCCGCCAGGCGGCAAATACGGTCGCTTGCTGTTCCGGCGTGCGTTGCGCAGCGGGAAGCTGCATGGCGAGGATTGCCGCATAGTCAATCGGCAACGCTGCGGGATTCGGCGCGGTGGTGGTACTAACTCGGCAGCAGACGAGCATGTCGTTGGTGCGGAGTGCCAGTTTGAACTGTGTGCCGGCGGGCAAGTCGAGCGGCTTTTCGAACTGCACGATGGCCACCGACGGTTGGTTGCGGCGACCGATCCCGCGGTCGGCCTCCCAGGATGTCTCATCCGTGCCGTCAATCAGGAATTTAACCGGGCCCCGTGTCTTCTTATCTTCTTTTTGCTCGGGTTCAGAGAAGTCCGCTGTCGCATTAACGAGCTTCAGTTTCTCCCATTCCTTGCTGTCTGGCTTTTGTGCTGTGACTTCGATTTCCGTCACGCCCCAGATGCCTGCTGCTCCGCGACCGGGACCGCCAAACGGCAGATCACCGTGAGTGAGTGCCTCGAACCGCAGGCCCGTGATCCCCTTCAGATCGGGCTTCGAGATCATGAAGATATCGGCACTGGGATGGCCGCGCATCAGGACCGATTTGTCGGCGATTTGAGTCGGATGATTGAGCCCGCTGATGCTGCCGAATTCGGTGATCTCGAGCGGCGTCCAGGGGACCTGTTGCTTGAGGGCTTCAGTTTCCCAGGCCTGCAACTCCTGCTGCCATTGTGGATGCTGGGTTCGAGCACGGTCTTCGATCGCTTGGATCGCGGCTTTGATGTTCTTGATTTGCTGTTGTTGTTCTGGTGTGTAGATCCATGACTGGGCCTCGTACGAATTATTCAGGAACGCAAACATTCCGTAGTATTCGTCGTGCGAGATGGGATCGAACTTGTGCGTGTGGCACTGGGCACATTGCACGGAGATTCCCAGCACCGCCTTGCCCAGACAGTCGATGCGGTCAAACATCTCGATCATCCGGAACTCTTCGGCGATGATCGCCCCTTCCTCGTTGAGCATGCTGTTTCGCAACAACCCGGTCGCGATGACCTGATCTTGTGTCGCCCCCGGCAGCAAGTCGCCGGCAATCTGTTCAATCACAAACTGATCGTAAGGCATGTCGCTATTCAGGGCCTTGATGACCCAATCCCGCCAGATCCATTGGTCGCGGGGGACGTCTTTCTCGTAGCCGTTCGTATCCGAGTATCGTGCGGCATCCAACCAGTGCCGCGCCCATTTCTCACCGAAGCGTTCACTTTGCAATAAAGTGTCCACCGTTGCCGCGAAGCCATTTTTCTCAAACGCTGCCAGTTCTGCCGGTGATGGCGGAAGACCAATTAGATCGAGATAGAGCCGACGGCAAAGTGTGGCGGACGCTGCCGCGGGCGACGGTGCCAGTTGCAACGTTTTCAGTCTTGCCGTGACAAATGCATCAATGGGATGTGCGGGTCCCCCCTCCGGGAGCTTCGCTTTCTGCGGTGGCACGAACGCCCAGTGAACCGAATACTTCGCCCCTTCAGCGACCCATTTCTTCAAAGTGTCGATGTGGGCGGCCGTGAGCGGCTTCTTTTCCTTGGGAGGGGGCATCAGTTCCGCGGCATCGGGTGTGATGATCCGGCGGATGAGCTCGCTCATTTCAGGCTTGCCCGGAACAATCGCGGGGTCACCCGATTCGCCCCCTTTGAGAGCATTTTCACGCAAATCCAGCCGCAGGCCCGCTTTGCGGGTCCCTTCGTCGGTCCCATGGCATTGAGCACAGTGTTCTGCCAGGATCGGCTGAACATCACGCTCAAAGTCGACAGTTTGAGCCTCCGCAGCTTTCGCATTGGGAAGCAGAAATAACAGGCCGATAACAGCGGCGCGACAGGCAAAGTTCGATCGAGCGAAATTGATCATAGCGAGCGGGGTCACGGTGGGAACTGGCGTTGGTGAGTCAGGATGTTGCCAAGCCAAAATTGTACCCCAACGGAGCAACGCTTCACAAGAAGTCTATGGCAATTCTTCCGTGGGATAGGCATCCTGCCTGCCGATCGCGAAGCGACAAAGGGGTAAACCCAGAGTCCGCACCAATTACAGTGATCATTGTAAGATGAATTAGACTTCAGGTTTGTCACTTCAGGTGACAAATGACAGGCTGGAAGCCTATCCCACGAAAGGCAAATAACAAAGATTCTGCCGCAAATTGCCAGACTACGATTGTCTGACAATCGAAAGATGGCGATAATAGAAGTTGCGGATTTGGCTATTACTCCCGAGTGCTCGCAGGAGTCGTCACTATCAAACGATTTTTCAATAAGACATCGCTGCTCACCGCGCTGTTCATGGTGACCGCGTTTTCTGGCTGGTTTTCGTCGCCGTTGCTCGCAGCTGACGGGCAGCGCGAAGCCCTCGCATTCTTTGAGAACAACGTCCGTCCGGTCTTGCTGCAGCACTGCGTGAAGTGTCATGGGGCGAAGAAGTCGGAATCGGGATTGCGGTTGGATGATATTTCCAAGATGCGAGCGGGCGGGGATTCGGGGCCCGCGATCATTCCCGGCGATCCGGATAAGAGCCTGA
>JAQGHS010000130.1 GCA_028291605.1 Planctomycetaceae bacterium
GATCAAATCCAAGCTCCCACAAACGGTCACGGCCCAGCGCCGAGCTTTACTGGGCGGCACATAAACGCGCAATACAGTCCGAAAGAATTCAACTGATACGCAATCGAAACTTTTCTTACCCCTAGGGCGAGGCTCCCGCCGAGCCGCTAAGTCTGGTGACTTGATCTTGATATAGACTACGCGGTTCGGCGGGAGCCTCACCCTCTCATCACTTCAACAAGGAATTTCCGTGACGGCAAAGATCATCGACGGCTCCGCGATCTCGCAACAAATCCGAACCGAACTGGCGATCGAAGTTGCCGCGTTCCGCGAACAAACGGGAGTCGTTCCGCACCTCGCCGCCGTTCTGGTTGGCGAAAATCCAGCCAGTGCCGTCTACGTGCGCGCTAAGCAAAAAGCGTGTGAGACGACTGGGTTGAAGAGTACGCTGCACAAGCTGTCGGCCGACACGACTCAGCAGCAGTTGTTGGACTTGATCGCGGAATTGAATGGTGCCCCCGGCGTTCATGGGATCCTGGTGCAGTTGCCGCTGCCCAAGCAAATTGATCAACAGGTCGTGCTGGATGCCGTCACGCCGCTGAAGGATGTCGACGCCTTTCATCCCGAGAACGTTGGCTTGATTGCCCAAGGCCGGCCGCGATTTCTGCCGTGTACTCCGCATGGTGTCCAGCAATTGCTGGTGGCGTCGCAAACTCAGATCGCAGGAGCCCATGTCGTGATCCTGGGCCGTAGCGAAATTGTGGGCAAACCACTCGCCATGATGCTCGTGCAAAAGGGTGCCGCGGCAGACGCCACCGTGACGATGTGCCACAGCCGGACCAGGAATCTGCCAGATCTGACTCGTCAGGCCGATATTCTGATTGCGGCGATCGGTGTCCCGCGATTTGTCACGGCAGAGATGGTTCGACCAGGGGCCGTCGTGATTGATGTTGGTATCAATCGGGTCGACGAGAAGCTCGTGGGAGATGTCGATTTCGATGCCGTAAAAGAAATTGCCTCAGCGATTACGCCGGTACCCAAGGGAGTGGGGCCGATGACCATCGCCATGCTCTTGAAGAACACCTTGACGGCGGCGCGTCTGGTGACTTGAGTAGGACGGGCACTCCTGCCCGTCTGCATTGGTACCTCAACCTTGGAGACGGGCAAGAGTGCCCGTCCTACAGCAGGTGTATAATTCCCGCGAGTTCTTCTATCGAATCCAGCCAGACAGCGAGTTCGCACAATGCCTCAGGTCGCACCAGTCGTCTCGGATTGGAAAACGCTGCTATCCGTTTATCGCCAACAGCGAGAAGAGATTTCATTGGGAGGTGGCACCAAGGCCAATACACGTCAGCACGAGAAACAACGACTGACCGCTCGCGAACGGATTGCCGAGTTGATCGACCCGGGGACTCGCTTTTTTGAAACGGGTCATTGGGCCGCCTGGGGCCTGTATTCCGAGTGGGGTGGAGCCCCCAGTGCCAGCGTGGTTTGCGGCATCGGCCAGGTCGCGTCTCGATCGTGCCTGATTGTTGCCAATGATGCCACCGTGAAGGCCGGTGCGTTCTTTCCCATGACCGTGAAGAAGGTTCTGCGGGCTCAACGCATCGCGTTTGAAAATCGCTTGCCGCTGCTATATCTGGTCGATTCGTCGGGGGTCTTTCTGCCGCTGCAGGACGAGATTTTCCCCGACGAGGATGACTTTGGTCGCATCTTTCGCAATAACGCAGTGATCTCTGCGGCGGGCGTGCCGCAGATCGCCGCCATCATGGGAAACTGCGTTGCGGGAGGTGGATATCTCCCCGTATTGTGCGACAAACTGCTGATGACAGAAGGTTCGGGGCTGTACCTCGCTGGGCCGGCTCTGGTGAAGAGTGCCATCGGACAAGAGGTCTCACACGAGGACCTTGGCGGCGCTCACATGCATGCGACAATCAGTGGAACGATTGATTTCCGCGAGCCCGATGACCATGCCTGCCTGCGACGGTTACGGGAACTCGTCAGGATGTTACCGCCCGATCCGCTGGCGGCCTGCTACCAACCCGAGGTACCCGTCGCGGCGGCGCGTCCGGCAACGGATCTGGAGCAACTCGTTTCGACCAATCCGCAGCAGTCCTATGAAATCCGAGAAGTGCTGAATTGCCTGCTCGATGCGGGAAGTTTTCAAGAGTACAAGCCCGAGTACGGTCGAACGCTGATTTGCGGTTACGGCCGCATCGGCGGGTTCCGCGTGGGAATCGTCTCCAACCAGCATCATCCGGAAAAGACGCCCACGACTGGTCTGCAATTTGGCGGCGTCATTTATCACGATGGGGCCGACAAGGCGGCCAGATTCATTCTGGACTGCAATCAATCCTGGCTACCGTTGATCTTCCTGCAGGACGTGAACGGGTTCATGGTGGGGCGAGATTCGGAGCAGGCTGGAATCATTCGAGCGGGTGCGAAACTGGTCAACGCGATTTCGAATAGTCGAGTTCCGAAGCTGACCGTCATCCTGGGGGGCAGCTACGGTGCGGGCAACTACGCGATGTGCGGCAAGGCATTTGACCCGCGGTTCATCGTCGCCTGGCCGACTGCCCATTACGCGGTCATGGGGGCTCAGCAAGCCGCCACGACACTGCTGGACATCCAACTGGCTGCCTTGAAACGGTCGGGACGCGAGCCCGAAGCCAATGAAATGCAGGATTTGAGGAACAAAGTGACCGCCAGCTATACCGAGCAGACCGATATTCGCCACGCGGCGGCTCGCGGTTGGGTCGATGACATCATTGAGCCGGCAGAGTCTCGTGAGGCATTGATCACGATGCTGAAGATTGTGACTCGCACTGTGGATGACCGTCCGTTGCAGACAGGTGTCATTCAAGTGTGATTTGTCGTTGACGCTTTGGTGAGCCCGGGGCTTACGCCGCCGGGCTCACCAAAAGTCGTTCATGGGCTTTGACGTCAGTTGAGTCAATTAATGCTGGGCCTGCATTCGCGCCCAATCCCGCTGAGCGATTTCCAGCACCCGTTCATCAGACCATTTCTCCAGCGGCGTATACCGCGGATGCCGGGATTCCTTGTAGGGATTATTGCGTTTCGCGTTGTAACAGCAGATCAGGGCCCAGCGCGGATTGGGGCTCTTATTCTGATCGGATCGATGCAGCAGATTGCTGTGAAAGAAGACGGCGGAACCTGGTTCCATCTCGCAATAAACGAGTTCCAGCCGCTCGCACGCCGCGGCCACTCGTTCCGGGTCGGCACCCGTCTGGTCCCCGACTTTGCCGTGATCAATGCGGCCCAGCAAATGCGACTCTTTCAGGACCTGCAAGCAGCCGTTTTCTCGTGTCGCCCGATCGACGGCGATCAGACAACTGGCCAAGTCGGGTGACAGGCAACCGTTGTTGTACCAGTAGCCGTAATCCTGATGCCAGGCCCAAGCTCCACCCGTGTAAGCTTCCTTGAGGATCATCTTGTGGTGATAGTGATAGACCTCATCCCCGAGGACTTGTTCGATCGGCTCCACGATTCTCCGCGACCGAACGACGGCACCATAGACGTCATCGGTGACTTCATTTTCGACGACCAGGCGGATCGCTCCCCCTTCGCCGTCACCTCGACTGGCTGCAGATTGCTGCAATTGCAGATCGGCCTTGGCAATCTGCCGCAGCAATTCGATCTCGGCAGAGTCAAAGAGCTGTTCGACAATAACGAAGCCGTCATGCTGAAATTCAGCGACTTGAGAGTCGGTAAAACGCGGACTGCGCGACATGTTTTTAATCCATCGGAGGCGAGACGGAAGACACCCAATTCCCTGAAGAATTGAGGGTAAACGGTGTGTGTCAGCCCCAGTCTATCCGAAGCACGCTCACGGTAGAAGACGCGAGTCGTAGGATAGGCTTCCAGCCTGTCATCTTCGTCCAGGAATGAGAGGCTGGAAACCTAACCCACGGTAGGTACCGGACGCTCGTGCGCGCCGGCTGAGGTGGTCAAATCTCAATCGGTTGCGTCACCAAGCCTTGAGGAATACTCATCAAGAATTCACAGAAACTGGAATTCTGGGGGGAATTCCCAAGAAGAGGTGTGTACTTATTTTTCCGCAGTTGCTATCTTTTATGATCGGTGGTTAGTTTTCGACCGAGTGCTAGATTTTGGTTCGTGTGAATCTTCTGGTTGCCTCTCTCGTTCTGATCCACCTGCAGGCCGACACCACGGCCACTTTCCTTGGACCCGGAAAGCGAAGAAAAAGGGTCGTAGTTTCCAGTTTGTGGGAGATCGATGGTGGGTAAGAAGTTGTATGTGGGCAACCTAAGTTACAGCGTGAGCAGCTCTGAATTGCAGAAGCTGTTCGGTCAGTACGGGACTGTCGCCAGTGCCGAAGTCATTCAGGATCGTGAGACCGGTCGGAGCAAGGGATTCGGGTTCGTCGAGATGGGAACCGATTCCGAAGCTCAAGCCGCAATTTCCGCTCTGCATGATCATGATCATGGCGGACGTCCGTTGACGGTAAACGAAGCGCGTCCGCGCGAAGAACGTCCCCGTGGGGGCGGTGGTGGTGGCGGCGGCGGCGGTTACGGCGGCGGTCGTGGCGGCGGAGGTGGTGGTTACGGCGGAGGCGGTGGTGGTGGCGGTGGCGGCGGTGGTTACCGCGGCGGTCGCTAGTCAACCTGCCCTTGCTGGCAAATCATAAAACAAGTTCAAGAGGCCACGTCATTTGACGTGGCCTCTTGGCATTTCTGACGACATCGTAGGACGGGTCTCCAAGCCTGTCCGAGCCCGTAACATTCGACTCGATAGAGAATAACCCCCTCGCGAGCTTCGCGCAGCGCACGGCTTGATCTTCGGGAAAAGTTCGAAGAATCGTGCGACTTGTCCTGAGAAGCAAGCCGTGCGCTGCGCGAAGCTCGCGAGGGATGAATGCTTTTTGAATTCGGTTGTTATAGGCTCAGACGGGCCTGGAGACCCGTCCTACGGGCACTTACCGTGCTCGCCACCAGCGCCACGCTGCCAAGGGCGGGCATAACAGCCACAAACCGGCGTTAAAATTCCAGGCCAGTAACTGTTCGACGAACAAGAGATACAGCACAAAATACAAGAAGGTGCGAGCGAGATCGGCTGATTCAGAGGTGCTGCGAGTTGTCTGGCGTTCGAGCTCAGTCCAGTCTGTCAGATAGCGAAAATCGGTGCCGGCGAGTAAGTCTCGCTCCACTTCGTCGCGTTCGAGACGGGTCAAATTACTTTCTCGCGGGTCGACGTTGACGGCAAAGCTCTCTTTGCGATTCAACGGCGGGCCAAGCTGAAGTTGATAGGCCCCGCTGCGATCAGTACGGTCGTAATGAAAGTCGGTCAGGTTGGCATTGGGCGAACTGCGGGCGGGCTCCGTTTCTCCATCCGGACGAGTCACGGTCGCATCCACTTCGGCCCCGCGCGTCTGCAAAGTGCGCTGCCACGGTTCCCCCACCAGCAGCTCGTCGCGTGTTCCCTCTGTTGAAACGGCGTAGAAGGTCAGCTCTTGAATCAACGGCAGAAAGCTGGGCCACACCGCCCAGTTGCCCCATGATTGATCGAGTGGCGTGGTGATCAGGATCGATTTTCCAGCTCCCACGCGCGTCTCGATAATCGCCGGGTCGCCGGAGCTGAAGGCCAGTGCGACGCGGCCTGGATTTCTCGCTGACAGCTTCGTCCGGAAGTACTCGTAGGTCTGCGTCCGCTCCAGCCCAGCTTCGGGGTTACCCTGAAAGACTTTGACAATCGGATGCTGGAATTCCAGCGGATCAAATCCGAAGACTTCTTTCTGCTGGACCGCGTTGCCATGCCGATCCAGAATTTCAGCCGGAAGAATACCTTGCCCATCCTTGAACAACACGCGGTTGTAATTGGCCACATCGACACGGTCTCCCAGGCACCAGACAACCGCACCGCCGCCCCTCAGAAAGGTCTCGAGCAACTGGGCTTCCGAGACGTCGAGTGCGCTGATATTGCAGAGAAATACACAGTCGTACTGGCTAAGATCGAAGCCTCGCAATTCGCCGTATTTGATCACTTGCGGCTGGATCAGGGCGACAGCGGCCGATTCCCCCGGACTGGGAGAGAGGGCCAGTTGCAGGTGAAAAGTGGCGGTGTCTTTTGCTCGGCCGGCCAACTTTCCATTCACACAGAGAATGCGTAACTGTTCTTTGACGTGGACCACCAACTGCCGCTGATCATCAACCGGCAGTCCATCCTTACTGAGACGAGCCTGAATCAGATGATCCCCACCCGTCGCAAAGGTATAGGAAAAATCTTCGGACACCTCAGTCAGCGGCTCCAGATTCAGGGTGCGCGAGGCCTGCAGCTTGCCGTCAACGAAGAATTCGAGCTCGCTTTCTGCGGTCATCCGCGAAAATGTCGTCGCCGCAACTTTAAACCGTGCGGGCAGTTTGACGGTATGAAAGTCTTCCTGAGCGCGCAAGTCGGTCAAGGCATGATTCTCTTGTCCTCCCTGTCCGACATCAATCAGTACCAGGCGGGAGGCCGCACCAATCTTCTTGAGCAGTCCCCGGACTTCGGCAGGTTTTCCGGCACTTTCCGGTTGCCAGCACGATTGCTGGAAATCGGAGATCACCACCACTTCCTTCTGGGGAATTTCCGGCAAGGCTTGCAGCAACTTGTCGATTTCCAACAAGGCGGGGTGAATCTCGCCGCGCTCGTCGGGTAGTTCCAGCCGTTCAATTTCCTGTAGTACTTCATCCGTTTGAAACGCCGGCTTGCGGACGATCACCCGTGGTTCCGAACCGCAGATGCGGACCAGATTGAAAGCGTCCCCCTGGCGGGCCGACTCGACGATCCGCCGGGCAATTTCCTGGGACTGCTGGAACCGGGTGGTGGCTGCGCCCTGGAACCCCATGCTGAATGAGGTATCCATCAATATGATGCGGTGGGTCGGAACATTGGCCGCAAACAGACGGCCGAATGACTGCAACTGCGGTTGAGCCAACCCTAACACCAGAACGGTCAAGATGGCGATCCGCACCAGCAAGAGGATGAGCTGCTCAATGCGCATCCGGCGCGAGTTCTTGCGGACGGCTTCCGCCAGGAATCGCATGGCCGCCCATTGGGTCTCGCGGAAGCGGCGACGATTCAAGAGATGGATCAGCGGAGGCAAGGCCCCCAGAAATAGCCCCCATAGCAGCCACGACGACGCGAAGCCGAAAGCGAACAGCGTTGGAGAAAGGATGCGATCCATGCAGATTCTTGCGTTTGCTGATCAATGGAAAGGAACGTCCTTCTTAATGTATTCGGTTTGGCGGTGGTGAGCCAGTCATTGGTCCGTTGTCCGTTGTCCTTTGTCAGTTGGATTTCCCCATTCCAAAGAATGCAAAAGACCGGCCGAACCCTGTAGCAGGTTCGGCCGGTCCGCGAAAATCATCCTCAATCACTGCGTTCTGGATTAGAACGTGATGACGAAGTCGGTGACGAAGAGCGTTTGAGCGTTCTTCAGGCCATCATCGTAGGGCTTCAACTTGCCCGGATTGGTGTTCGGGTCTTCTTTCCCCTGGAACCAGTCGAACCGCAAATTGGGCCGAACCATGAAGTTCTTGGTCGGGTTCCATTTCGGTCCCATGGTGATCTGGTAGAAGTTACCCTGATAGCCGGTGCGTGAGGTCGACAGACCGCGCACTTGGGATCCCGGAGTGGCGTACGAGTTGGGGAGGAAGCCACCGACACGGTAGCCTTCTTCATCACGGAACCATTCGAAGTTGGTACCCCATGCCCAGCAGTCGTTGAACTTGTAGAATGCGTACTGGTTCACACCGTACCAGAACGCATTCTTGCCAGTGGCGGCCATGGCGTCGTGCTGGTAGCCAAAGTCCGACTGAGCAACATAGGTCAGCTTCTCGCTGATGTTGTTCGTATAGACCAAGGTTTGGAAGTAGCGTGGTTTGAAGACGAACGACTGGTTCTGTTCCTGGCTATACATTCCGACATAGGCGATATTGCTCTTGTCGTTGATCGTCTTGTTGACAGTACCGATGGCACCGAGATTGGGGTTCGTATTGTCGAAGTTATCCCAACCACGAATGATACCGGCACCGACTGACAGAGTGTCGTCAACTTGTACCGTCGCCGTGCTGCCAGTATGGGTGAACGGTTCACCGTACTGATAGGTGTAGGGGATGGTATTGAAGAAGTTCTGCGTCATATCGACGGTAAAGAACCCGACCGGTGAAATCCAGTGACCTGACTTGAAGGTCACATTGTTCCACTTGGCGGTCACGAAGAATTGCGGAAGCGCCAAACCGTAGAAGGCATGGCTACCGTTGATGTTATCTTCCAGGCCGGTTTCTGTCGTGAATCGGGCATTGCTGCCGTACAGCACGTCGATGCGACCACCGATGTCGTATTCCTTGTCAGCGTCCAGAGCCTTCTCCAAATAGAGCCAGGCCTGGTTCATTTGCCATTCGTTCGAACGATCGGTCCATGTGACCGGGCCGTTAAAACGATCCTTCGGGGCATCGGTGTTGAACGCCATGCTGTTGACGATGCTACCGCCGATGTTCCACCCATTGTCCCTCAGACGGTTGCAACCGCAACCGTCATCGAACAGGCTGGTGGCCGACCAGAATTCACCCTGATAGCAGCTATCTGTCGGGCAGGTCGTGTTGTAGGTATAGCTGCCGGATCCGGCAGCGCCTGTCGCAGCCGCATCAGACGTCTGGAACAGGCTGGTTTGCTGAATTTCGCTCTCGACGATCTCATCGATCGTCCGAGCTTGCTGGCCGGTCGTCGGGCGAGGCGGATATGCGTCTTGGGCATATGCCGAATCGACCAGGCCAACTCCCCCGCTCCAGAGGCCAAGTCCGGCCAACCAGAGCTTGGCTTTCGCCATTTGGCTCAGTCTGGATTTCCGTATCACAGTCAACATATTGGGCTCCTTCATAGACTCAACTGGCGGTCACGCATTTCGGGTTTAGGGAGTGGTCAGGGAATACCACGAGGAGGCGCAAATCCCGTGATCTCCGATTGGGGCCTTCCAGCAAACCGGCACAGTCGCTGTTCGAGCCACGATTGTTCGATCCCCTTCCAAACGTGCTCACGGCGCGTTTGGGAGAATAGATCTGTCCGGGAATATCGGAACGTTCGGGACAAGAGCTTGGAACGTTACTTTCAGAACGGCCAGCTTTGGTTTATCCGAAGAAACGCTACAGTCGTCAAAGTTTGCCGAGAGCGGCCAGAGGCACTTGTGTCACGGCGTGCAGGTAGAGAAAAGGCGACAAAAAAGGAGAAATCGTCGCTGACGGTACTATCGGAAGAACGAACGGCAGTCGTATTGCAAAATTTCCCTCAAGAATTGCTCTTAACGGTTTGCCGTCATGAACTCCTATGCTGCCGAATGATTAAGAGGTGAAGCACTCTTAGAGGAGTCACTTTCGCCAGAACGTGTGGTAACGGCGACTGACTCCGCAATGTCCCACGCTTGGGCGAGCGTGGCTACGACAGGATTGCGGGATCCGTTCCCTATCGAGTCCCGAATTTGCGGTCTATGATCTGCAGACGCGGTTCGTCGTTCTTCAGCCAGTGCTCTTCCGGAAATCCCGAATATGTCTGAACTGATCCTGCACGACCAGCAATACGGTTCCCGGGCTCGCATCCTGCCTGGAGTCGGATTCAACTGCTTCTCACTCCAGGTTCCGGTCAACGGAGAAGTCATCGAAGCCCTCGACGCCGAGGCGGGGTTTGAAAACGGAGACAAACGCGGTACCCGCAGCGGGATTCCCTGGTTGTTTCCGTTCCCCAATCGGATTGAGAAAGGACAGTACAACTGGAAGGGAGAGGACTATCAGCTTCCGGTTAGCGATGCCTTTGGCAACGCTATTCACGGGTTTGTCATGGACCGACCCTGGCGCGTCGTGGTGGCGGACGCTCAGACAGCCGTGGCCGAGTTTCAATTGAGCATCGATGCTCCCGATCGACTGGCACTGTGGCCGAGCGATTTCCTCATCGAGGTGCGATACACACTCAGGAAGGCGTGCTTGCGGGCCGACATCCGTATTGTCAACGCGGGCGATCAGGCGCTGCCGTGGGGCTTGGGAACGCATCCGTATTTCAAGGCTCCGCTGGGTCTGCAAACGCAGCAGGGGCAATGCCTGGTTCAAGTTCCGGCGTCCTCCACCTGGGAGCTGAACGACTGTCTGCCGACTGGCCGCAAGGATCCAGTCGCACCGGCCAAGGATCTGCGTCAAGGGGCGGCATTGCAGGATTTAACCCT
>JAQGHS010000185.1 GCA_028291605.1 Planctomycetaceae bacterium
AGGCCAGAATTCTCGCGTCGATTCAACAGTTCCGGCTCACACAACAGATAACATGTGATGCGCGGTTCATCGGCAGAAAAAGTCGGTAACGTCAGACGACAGACACGCAGCGAGACGATTCGATCGCCCAGTGGAACGGGCAAGTCGGCAATCAGCACATCGTCGAACCGCGATTCGAGATTCTTCTCGGAAATGTGCTGATAGCCCGGCATCAACAGCCGAATGTCGAGATCCTCGCGCTTGCCGAGCGCCTTCACCAAGCCGGTTGCGACATCTCCCAGACCACCGGTACCGTCAATACCTCGAACCTGGTCGGAAACCAGCAATACATTCAGCTTCATCGGCAGCAAGTCTCCGAGTTGGGGGCGCGCAGTTGTTATTGTAGATTCTAAGAATTTATTCGTGTATTTCGTGTGATTCGTGGTTCAAACATCCTAACTGAATATTGCCCGCAGGATAATTTCGGATGAACCACGAATAACACCAATGACACGAATAGGATTGGGAAGTGTTGACTTTCCGGCATGTCTTCTAGTTTTTGCGGTTGGGAGGCCGAGGCCACAACTCGTTATCCCTGCGGTCGATTTTCCTCGACGTCAACTCCGTCCTTCTTTTCGAGGATCTTCTTGAATTCGGCCTCGTTATGAAGCGGTTTCAGGTCGGGATCCTCACCGAGCCAGTTGAAGTCGCGGAACCCGGTCTTAACCGACTGCTTGAGATCTCCCAGAGCCGATGCCTTGTACTTGGCTGCCAGTTTATCGTAGTTCGGCAACTCTTGATGTTTCTCGAAATACTCAAGTGCGCGACTATATGCACAGGCGGAATTGTAGAGAAACAAAGGATCGCTCACGAACCGATCGCGATGGGCTTCGAGTTGTTCAATCGCTGGCACAACGTCCCCGGCGATGATCCGCATGATGCAAACCCCAGTCGTGGCCTGCGCACTGAATGGATCCAGATCGAGTGCCTTCTGGTAATCTTTCCGAGCCTCTTCAAATTCCCCCAGTCGATTGTGGCAGTCAGCACGCCCGACGTACGCCTCAGGCAGGCGGGGATCTTTTTCCACCGCTTGCGAGAAATGCTTGAGCGCCGCCTTGTATTGTTTGGCCTGCATCTCCTGATGGCCCTGGTACACGTGTTGAATGCCCGGCGACCGTTGCCGCATCTGTCGCAGTCCCTGATCGGCCTGCAGTTGCTTGGCACGATCTTTACTTTCGCGTGCCTTTACCAATGCGGCCCGCGCCCCTTCGGTTCCCAGTTGCCCCAGCGCATTACAAAAGTAGACCCACACCTGCGGCTCGGGGTTTTTCTCCAGAGCATCACCCAGCATTTTGATCGCTCCGAGACTCCCATCATCGACCAATCCCTGCACGGCCGCATTCACCAGGCTGGCGTCGTTTTGCATGACGGCATCCTGTGCAAGCTCACGGAACTTGGTCGCATCCCACTTACGCAGTGCGGTCAGAATCTTGCCCTTGGAAGATGGTCGCAGCGTATCGTAAAGGGGCAGCAACTTGTCCGAGAGTGTCTGATCCCCGATCTGCAGGATGGAATCCAGCAGCGAATCTTTATCCTCGACCTTCTCCAGTTGCGCCAGCAGCAACGGCACGGCTCGTTGATCCTTGACTCGATTCAAGAGAGTCAGCATGAGCGGCGTGGGCGTCGACTTCTGGATCTGATCCAGCGTGTAAGTCATCGCGACTTGCTCGCTCTCGCGATCCGTCCGGTTGATCAAGATCTCGAAGGCCAACTGCCGCAGCGTCGGGTCCGAGTTCTGCAAGTGCTCCTGAAGCAGCGCCACAAGCTGCGGGTGCCCCACCTTCTGCAAGGCGCGGAGTGCCTCGATATTCAATCCCGAATTGGGACTCTTGGCGAACTCATACAGCACGTCGGACCAGACCGGCCGCGGGTATTGCGACAATACGGTGACAATCGTCCGCTTGGATTCGGGCGGCTCCGTTTTCAGCAATTCCAGGAGCGCCTGATTCGCATTGGGAAATCGGGATCCGGCGAGACTCGCGACAGCAATTGGGGACAGAATCGGAACATTCTTACGGACATACTCGAGGAGTTTTGTCACGGCGATCGGTTCCCCAAAGTGCCGCAAACCCATGAGAGCCGCCGTCTGAATGGAGGGATCGGTGTCATCGGCATACTTCAGCACCAGGGGCAGTTGTTCGGTCGGCAACCTCCCGGCACCAAACGCCAGGACAGCGGCCCGAGCCCACGGGTGACCTTGTTCGATCGCGGCCAGCAATTCTTCTCGCGGCAACGTATCGCAAGCGGTTCTAAGGGCAGCCCGAACGGCCGCGTCTGGCGCTTTATGGATGCGATTGACGGCCCCTTCTTCGTTCCAATTGGTGTCACCACCATCGGACGGTTCCTTCGCGGGCAAATGAGCGAGATGGAACTCGCGGATATTAGCCGGCAGCGCGGGGAATTGTTCGTTGTTGAATTCGCCGCGTCCCAACGTTTGTGCTGCCTGTTGCAGCCATTTGTACAAGTCATCCGGAACCATTGAGGCGGAATCCGTCCAAGCCACGACGACTCGACCAACCTTTTTTGCGGCGAGCGAATCCAATTCGTCGGTCAACGCGCCGAGATTGATCATGTTGAGTTCACCGGAAATTGTGAACAAGCCGAGGCAATTGCGCGGACCGATGAATGAGACATTCAGATCCAGCAGACTGCGTTGCTGGGCGTTGATATCGAGCTTTTGAGCCTTGCCAGAGAAGGGAACCTCCAAGCTCAACTGCGGCACGCGTCCACCGGGTGGCAGCTCGGGAACGAAGATCCAGCCGCTGTTCGTCCCTCCGGCTGGAATACGCAGCTCTTTGAACGACGAAACCGTCTCCAACTGCACATGCTGCCGGCCAATCTGGAATCCGTGGTAGCGCAGGTTCGCCGAGACCTCCTGGATCGCATGCGGCTGCCCGTCAATCTGCAGTTTGACATCTTCACGTTTGAGGGTGAGTGGCTGGGGAGTCAGATTCACAACCAAAAGCTTGGCAGCAAAAAAGCGGCTGCCCTGCGGCCCGCCGGTGTAGATATGCCCCAAATGAGGCGTCTCCAGGATCAGCACCACTTTTTGAGCCTGCGGATCGGCCGGGACCGCGCCGGGATTCTTTGCACGCTGCCGGTCGAGTTCCATTTCCAGGCGTGTGACCCGGTCTTCGAGTCGTGTTTAATCGACACGGGCAGGCCGCCTATCGGCGGGCGCCAGCTGCGCGACCGCGGGGGCCCCCGAAAACAGACCGATCAGAAACAAA
>JAQGHS010000205.1 GCA_028291605.1 Planctomycetaceae bacterium
CGCACGAGCCTCGTCGCAGCGATCAGAAGCCGTCACCGTGACCACACTTCGTCCCGAAGCGACTTCGCTTTCATAGTATTTGGCATCCTCGCCGGAGATACCCCAACCTGTTAAAGCTCCGACAACTCCCACCACAGCTGCGCCACCCGCCGCATTGGATGCCAGCACTCCTAAGGTCCCGGCGAACAGGGCGGGGCCGATCACCGGGATTACCCCGGCGAGTACACCGGCGCCGATCAAAGCACCGATGCCCGCGCCAGCGACGGCGCCCACAGCGGCACCTTCTCCGGCGTTTTCGGCCTCGGCTTCAGCCTTTTTCGTGGTGGTTTTCGTCCCGGCGGCAGTCTTGCTGACTACCCCAATTTCATTCGAGGTAAAGCCAGCATCATAGAGAGCGCTAACAGCAGCGTCGGCATCCTGCCTGCTGGGAAAGACCCCGACGACCGTAGTACATGTGAGCGATGACATGATTCTGCTCCTTGCGTGAGTGTGATAGGTTCAAAGTGACGCTGATAATCACAATTGTCACTTCATGAAACCATAAAGTGCAAATTCCGGGCCATCCAAATTAACGTCGGCGCTCCGCATATGAGGTGAAGGGGGAGATGTCACAAGAACGGGTTTCAAAACCGACCTAGGAGAGTGAACATTGTGGCTTGTTGTGGTGACGAGCTAACTCTTGCTCCCAGTAGGTCACGCGTCCGAATCTATTGACTATAAATCGCACACCTCCATCTTGGGAAATGACAATCGCCACCGTCCCAGGAAGCGCGTTGACCAGCCGATAAGCCGAACGGTGGCGTGCACCGACGTTCCCAGCCGCCTCTTCGGCAGTCGTTGCCCCTTCTAAATCCAAGGCTCTAACTACCTTTTGGACCGCTGGGAGCTTGCCGGAAATCATTCCGCCGAAACCGAGAATGTCATGATGCTTGTTCAAGATCACCGCACCATCGACTGCTGCCAGCCCTGCGATAAGATGAGCCGTTTTGAAGAGTGATTTAACCAGAGTCACAAGCTGATCGTCGGTCGTTCCTTCGAAGTGTTGCCAACCAATTGGCTCCCCTGAAACGCGGTGCGCTTCTCCGTAGACTTCGGTGAGGCGGTTGAGGATGGCGGCAACCAGGTCCGAGAACGTTAGCTGGGGTGAGTGGCCCTCAATCTGATACTTGAGGTCCACGTCAAGCGCCTTTACGAGCCGTATCGCTTCATCACCTACAGCCGCAAGGCATGCTTTTCGCTCCACTCCAGATTGTTCGGGAATGCGGACGGTTACACCTTTAGGCGACGTGGTCGGGCGATGATTTCCTGCACCTTGGGCGACCATCTTGACGGTTCGTCACACAATATCGGTCGTGAGCAAAGTTGTTGCACGTCAGAGGTGGTCCTCATGGCTTTTCTTAGTCAGCGATATTGCGAACCGGAACTTATGGACCAGCCAGGCTTGGCGACCGCTGAGCATCGTCGGGCACTCGCAGCTCTGAGGCGAGTAAATAGTTTAAGCCGCTCCATCCCGGAAATATGGAAAGAACTGCGCCGACTGGTTCGCGATTGTGATCAGAACCAGCCACTCAGGGTACTCGACATGGCTTGCGGTGGGGGCGACGTTGCCATTCGACTTGCCACGCGAGCCAGGCGGCTCGGTCTGCCGATGACGATTCACGGCTGCGATATCAGCGAAACCGCCCTCTCGGTGGCTAGGGAATCGGCCGGTCGGGCTGGCTTAAGCGAGATGGAGTTCTTTCGGCTCGATGTGCGGAATGATCAGGTGCCGAAGGGTTATGATGTCGTCATGTGTTCGCTGTTTCTCCACCATCTGTCGGATGCCGACGGCGAGCGAGTCGTGCGGGCCATGTCCGTCGCCGCTCATCAGGCCGTACTGATTGACGATCTGTTGAGAACCAAGCTTGGCTACGCCTTGTGCTGGATCGGGTGCCGCATTCTGAGTCGATCTCGTATCGTGCGTACTGACGGTCAGCGGTCAGTACGCGCGGCGTATTCACTTCCTGAGATTGAAAGGCTTATTGATCGGTGCGGTCTCGCCGGAGCGACTGTCAAAACACACTGGCCAGAACGTTTTCTACTGACATGGGAGACCCCCTGAGTTTTACTTGCCCGCAGCGGGATGTTTCACTGACTGGCTCGGCTTGATTTGCCGGATGGACGCGCGGAATAGCACGGGTAGCGTGTGCAAGTGGGTCTTCTACAGCAATGATTCCAGCGTAATCGGAAGGTCTCGCAAGCGTTTCCCTGTCGCGTGATAAACGGCATTCGCAATTGCCGCCGCCACTCCCACGATGGAAAGCTCCGCCAGCCCTTTAGTGCCGATCGGGTTCGAATACATGTCGGTCTCTTCGATAAAGAATGCCTCGATGGGGTGAATATCAGCATGGACCGGAACGTGATAGTCCGCGAGATTCGAATTCACGATCCGCCCATTACGTGAATCCCAGCGCGTGTGCTCAAGTAGTGCCATGCCAATCCCACCCACAATGCCACCGATCGCCTGACTGTGCGCTGTTTTAGGATTGATGATTCTTCCGGCAGCGAATGCACTCACGACGCGAGCCACACGGACGTTACCCAAGTCGCGATCGACTCGAACCTCGACGAAGTGCGCACCAAACGAGCGCATGGCGTATTTCTTCGTCTCATCTCCCGGTTTGGACGAGTGAGTGAGTTCCAGAGTTTCTTGTCGATGGCGTTGAAGCAGTTGGGCATAGCTTTCACCCGTGTGCGGCGCCTTGTGAAGTGATAGTCGCCCCGCTTTCACTTCAATGTCACTGGCGACAGCGCGATGGAGCGGGGATTGCGGATCCTCCTGAGCCAGCTTGATGACCTTGTTGCGCATGGCGGTTGCGGCTTCGTGAACCGCGGAGCCGATGCTGGCGATTGTCATGGACCCTCCTTGGACGGGTGCAGTTGGCAGATTTGTGTCTCCGAGCACCACGGTTACTTGAGATGCCGCCAAACCCAGGGCGTCGGCCGCAATCTGCGTCAGTGCGGTATACGTGCCTGGCCCGATATCACTACCCGCCGTTTCAATGGAAGCCGAGCCATCCTGTTTGAGTTGTACCCGCACACTGGCCGGCAATCGTTTGGCCGGCCAGGTAGCGGTGGCCATCCCGTAACCGATTAACTGATTCCCATCCGACATCGAGCGCGGCGCCGGAGTTCGCTGGTCCCAACCAATCCGCTGTGCCGCCTGGCGATAGCATGCTTGAAGTGAGTTGCTGGACCAGGGCAGATTGTACTCAGGATCTTCTTTGGCAAAGTTGCGCAACCGCAATTCGACAGGATCCACTTTCAGTGCGACCGCGAGTTCATCGAGGGCCGACTCGAGGGCGAACACTCCAGAGACCTCACCGGGACCACGCATGGAAGCGGGCGTATTCACATTCATGGCTGCCAGGCGATAGTGCGTCTTGACATTCGGACAGGCATAAAGTTGCCGTGTCGTGTCGAGCAGGCTCTCGGTGTACTCTTCATAGATCGACGTCTGACCGATTCCCTCATGTTCGATAGCGGTCAGAGTTCCCTCGCGGGTCGCAGCCAGCGACACGTTTTGCAGGTACTTAGGTCGATAGCCCGGAATCGTAAAGTTCTGAGAACGCGTCAGCACCAGTTTGACCGGCCGCTTGACGTGCCGGGCCGCAAGTGCTGCAATCAATACGTGGGGCCAGACACGCAGAGCTGCGCCGAACGCTCCACCGACAAACGGTGAGATCACCCTCACGTTCTCCTTGTCGAGGCGAAAGGCCAGTGCCACCTGTTCCTGGACATTGTCGACCCATTGCGTTTTATCGTACAGCGTGAGTCGGGCTCCATCCCAACTCGCCACTGTCGCGTGCAGTTCCATCGGGTTGTGATGTTCGGCGGCGATGGAGTATTTGGCATCCACGCGCACATCCGCTTTGGCGAGTGCTGCCGCGGAGTCACCTCTCTGGTAGTCGGCACTCTTGCCGGGTTTGCCACCTTTCACGGGTGTCGGCGGCTTCGCTTTTGCTGCGGCGGCATTAAAGTCGTTGATTCCCGAGGAATCTTCATAGACCACGTGGACTAACGACGCGGCATAGGTCGCCTGCACAAAAGTTTCCGAAATTACGGTGGCCACAGGTTGCCCGTGATAACGAATGACTGCGTCCTGCAATGGAGACAACGGCTCGCCGACTTCGGGATCCACTCCGGGACGTTTCTCCTGCTCCTGCGAATGCAATCGGGCGGCGTTGTGATGGGTGATAACCGCCAGGACGCCGGCGGACTTCTCCGCGGGCGCACTGTCAATGTGTTTGATGCGGCCGCTGGAAACGGTGCTCAAGACCAGAGCAGCGTATGCGAGCTTGTCGAGACGCACGTCAGCGGCGTAGGTTGCTCGGCCAGTCACTTTGAGATGACCATCGACACGGTCCATTGGCTGGCCGCAAATCGTTTCACTCGTTGCCATGTCATCCTCGCGATCAAAGTGGAAATCGACTACTTCATCCTGGCCACTACACCCAGTGCGCGACAGATCGAGCGTTTCGCCAACTCGATCTTGAAGCCGTTATCGCGTTGTGGGCGCGCATCCCTCAGGGCGACACCCGCAGCCTCCACAAACGCATTTTCATCGGGATGACGGCCGACTAATGCCTGTTCAGCTTCAGTCGCGCGCCAGGGTTTCGTCCCGACTCCGCCCAGCGCCAGCCGGGCGCCGGTAATTCGGTCACCTTCGATCTGGAGAGCCGCAGCGACTGAAACTAACGCAAATTCGAACGACGCGCGGTCACGAACCTTCAAGTAGTGCGAGCGAGCATAAAATGGCAGCTCCGGAATTTCGACTGCGGTAATCAGCTCTCCGGCTTCTAACACGGATTCTTTAATGGGATCTTCGCCATAAGCGACGTGAAAATCTCGCATGGGGATTTGTCGTTTGCCGCGTGGCCCCTCCGCCTCGATCACGGCATCGAGGGCAATCAAGGCCACGCACATGTCCGAGGGATGCGTGGCAATGCACTTGTCACTCGTCCCCAGGATCGCGTGGCTGCGGTTGAATCCGTCGATGGCTGAACACCCGGAGTCCGGTTCTCGCTTGTTGCAGGGCCAAGTCGTGTCCCGAAAGTAAGTGCAACGAGTCCGTTGCAAGAGGTTCCCCGCCACGGTCGCCATGTTGCGTATCTGCGGGGTTGCGCCGGCCAGCAAGGCCTCAGACAGGACAGGGAACTTCGTGCGAATGACCTCGTGATAGGCGAGATCGCTATTTCGTACGGCCGCACCGATGCGAATCGTTGTTGACTTCACCTCGATCCGATTCGCCAAGTGATTGACGTCGACCAGATGAGCGGGTGTCTCAACGTGCAGCTTCATACAATCCAGCAGCGTCGTCCCACCCCCGAGGTACTTGGACTCCCCGTGATCTTTGGACTGCTGAAGGGCTGCTGCGATGTCCGGAGCTCGCGAGTAGGAAAACTGTTGCATCTCACTGTTCCGTTAACATGTGTCAGGAGTTAATGAGCGTCGAAGGTCTTTTAGTCCGCATTGTGAAGGGATGTGCGGTCATTCGGAACGTTAACAGGATCTCTTGTCAGCCGTCAGCCTTGTTTCGAGGGTTTACGTCCTGAATTGCCTTAACAATATTGTTATAGCAGCCGCAACGACATAAGTTTCCGCTCATTAATTCCCTGACCTCTGCATCACTTTTGGCGTGGCCTTCGTACAATAACCCCGTGGCCGAACAGATCTGGCCGGGGGTGCAATAACCGCATTGGAATGCGTCGTGCGCCACGAATTTGGATTGCAACGGACTCAGCTTGTCGTCGCTGGCCAAGCCTTCGATCGTCACAATGGGGGTCTCAGACTGCATGACAGCCAAGGTCAGGCAGGAATACACACGTCGTCCGTCAACCAACACCGTACACGCACCGCACTGACCGTGGTCACAGCCTTTTTTGGGGCCGGTCAGACCAATGCTATTGCGCAGTGCATCGAGAAGCGTAACTCGAGGATCGACCTTCATC
>JAQGHS010000248.1 GCA_028291605.1 Planctomycetaceae bacterium
GGTCGCCGGTGTGAAGATCACCGCGTCGGATTTGGAGTTTATCTACACAGCGTCCAGCAGCACTTTCGCGATGTCGGGCACCGCCAGCGTGTCCGTGGGCAGCGCCACGACCACAACAAGTGACGACATGGCGTTCAGCGTCAAGTTTGGTCATGTCGCGGACGCGGCTCATGCGACCGCCGTGCCCGGTCTGGCGGTCACCAACGGCGCGTTGGTCAGTCTCGATATGACAGTCAACGCCTCAGTCACGGTCGCAGGCGTTAAGATCACCGCGTCGGATCTGGAGTTCATCTACACAGCGTCTAGCAGCACCTTCGCAATGTCGGGCACAGCGAGCGTGTCCGTGGGCAGTGCCACGACCACGACGAATGACGACATGGCGTTCAGCGTCAAGTTTGGTCACGACATTAAGAACGCGGCCGGCCTGATCACCAGCACGACGCCCGGCCTGGTGGTCACCAATGGCGCGTTAATCAGTCTCGATATGACGGTCAACGCCTCCGTCACGGTTGCCGGTGTGAAGATCACTGCGTCGGATCTGGAGTTCATCTACACAGCGTCCAGCAACACTTTCGCGATGTCGGGCACCGCGAGCGTGTCCGTGGGCAGTGCCACGGCCACGACGAGTGACGACATGGCGTTCAGTGTCAAATTTGGTCATGTCGCCGATGCGACTCATCCGAACGCCGTGCCCGGCCTGGTGGTCACCAATGGCGGGTTGATCAGTCTCGATATGACGGTCAACGCCTCCGTCACGGTCGCGGGCGTGAAAATTACTGCATCAAATCTGGAGTTCATCTACACGGCGTCCAGCAGCACCTTTGCGATGTCGGGATCGGCCAGTGTGTCTGTGGGGAGTGCCACCTTCACCACGAGTGATGATATCGGGTTCCAGGTGACATTGGGTCAAAACGGTTCGCCCGGCCTGGTGGTCACTAACGGTGCGCTGCAGAGCCTGGATATGACGCTGACCAGCGGTTTCAACGTATTTGGCACCTCCGTCACCACGACAACCCCCCTGCATTTCCTGTATGACGCAAGTCAATCTCTCTTCAAAATTCAGGATGGGGGAATCACCATCACGGCGGCCAATTCGGCGATGACTCTGACCGCAACGTTTGGAGCCGGTCCGAACGTGCCAGGCCTGGCGATCCGCAACGGCGTCCTGGAAGCCCTGCATATGAAGATCCAGGGCACTTTCACAGTGGGAAGTTTCAGGATCTCCGCGAACAATCTCACGCTCGATTATACCAGCCAATCACAAATCTTCGGCATCAGCGGTGGCGCGAGTATCGCTATGGGGCCGCTGTCGGCAGCTGCGAACTTTGCCCAGGTGAATGGCCACTACGGCATCGAGATCAATACCGCCACTGGTGCGGTGGTGTTGAACAGCTTCAGCTCCACGATTACGGCGGCGCTGGGTGGCGGCACGACTTTCTCGGGGTCATTCTCTTACGACGGGATCAATCATCGCTACTCCGCGTCGGGCACCGTGCCCGTGCCCTACATCAATGGAACTGTCACGGCGGCGATTGCGCTGCACGAGTCGGGAAGCACCCTCGTACTGGACAGCGTGACGGTCGCCTACAATTCCAACGGTCAGACCGGGCTGTCGATAGGCAGTACCGGGGTCTATCTCACGTATTTGAGTGCCACGCTTGGCAATCTGGGCACGAGTTCCATGTCGTTCTCGGGGAGTGCCGACTTCAACTATGGCGGCACGATCAGTGTCGGCGGCCATTCCTACAAGTTCCTGAAAGGCCACGTCAATGTTTTCATTGGCCAGACCTACAAGGGCTATGTCTTCAGCGGCGACTACACGTTTGACCTGGCCGAAGGCAAACTGGGATCAGGTTCGGGCAACCTCGACCTGAATTTCAGCCAGGGAAAATACAGCCTGACGCTGAATATCTATGTTCCGATCAAAGGTGTCGCGAGCATCACTCTCAATCTGGGCATGGCCTTCAATCAGTACGGAACGTTGGGGATTCGGGGCACCATGAGAATCCACCTGGCCGAAACTCTGCCCTGGCCCATTGGCGGAACCAACACCAACATCAGTGGCTTCCTCTATAGTCATGCGAATGGCGACCCCGATACGTTTGGGAAGGGCGTGTATATTGCGGCCGGATGGCTCAGCTTCGGAGCGCTGGGGATCGCGGGACTCCAGGTCAGGCTCAATAACTTCAAGGATTGGATCGTCATCCATACCTCGTCCGTCGACTTCTACGGAAATGCTTACCGCAAGATCACCGACGGTCCCATTGCCGGGGCCCTGATCTTCGCGGATGCCAATGGAAACTATCTCTTCGATGCCGGCGAGGCCTCCACGACAACGGATGCAAGTGGCCGCTATGACCCGACCGCGTTGAGCGAGGACATGATCAGCCCGCTGGTGGCGATTGGGGGCATCGATATCTCGACCGGCCTGCCGAACTATGCGATCTACACCGCGCCGTCCGATTCGCTGCAAGTCAATCCGCTCACCACGGTCGTGAACGAAATGCTGCAGCAATCGGCTGACAAGTCCGAGGATGAGATCCGCGATCTGGCAGCGACCCTGCTCGGGATCCCGTCGGGTATCAATCTGCTGACGGACGATCTGATCGGGATGGCGCTGGCCGGCGATGTTGGTGCCGCACACGCCTTCGCCACACAGATTCAACTGGCGAATGCGACCGACATGATTGCCAGCACGCTCCTGGGCCAGTCCGGTCTGAACGCCACGGACCTGCCGATGCTGACTTCCGTGGTCTACCGGACACAGGCGGGACGGCTGCTGGCGAATCCGCAGTCGCTCGACCTGACCGACCCCGCTACGCTTGCCGACCTGCTGAATGCCTCGGCCCTGGCGGCTGGCATCACCGTCGATCCCCAGGTCGCGACTGGAGCGGCCACGACGATTTCCAACGTCAACGAGCAGATCGCAGCGATTCCCGTGACGGGTTCCGTGGAATACCTGAATCAGGTGGCCGCGGTGCAGGTCGTGGCGCAAGGGCTGCTCAGTACTCAACTGGCGGGAGCCACCGCCGCCTCGATCAATGGTATCGTCGCCAGTTCCAGTGGCGCAAACCTGACCAATCTGATCTCGGCCGTGCAAGTCGGCGAATGGCAGGCTCCTGTGCTGTCAATCGCGGATCAGGCCGCGGTCGTCGGTGGCAGCGGAACGTCATCGAACTATACCTTTACCGTGGAACGCGACAGTACCGTGTCGCCCCTGGAGTCCGTTTCGATTCACTATGCCACCACGGACGGGACTGCCATTGCGGCCCACGGCGATTACACGGCCGCCCAGGGAACATTGACGTGGGCTCCGGGCGAAATGGGTGCCAAGACGATCACCGTTCACGTCGCCGGCGGCGCCGCCGGTCAAGCCGCGAAGGAGTTCTATGTGGAATTGTCGAATCAGCAAAACGCGACGCTGGCTCAACCTGTGGCGACGGGAATCGTGGTGTATGGCAGCCCCCTGACCACGACCACGACTGTCTTGCGAATGTCGTACTCGGAATACGATTCCGGTGACCCGACGAACCCTGCTGATCAAGCCATTGGCCTGCAGGCGGAAGTTCGCGACCAGTTCGGTCATATCGTCCCGGGATTCGTCAAGTTCTCGAACGGGGACGGCAGTTACGTTGATATCGTGGGCATTAATCCCGACACGGGTCTCGCCGGGACGAACACGACTTTGCCGGTCGGCGTCAACGACATCACTGCGACCTATCTGGGCTACACCGCCGGGAACGGCAGCAGCGTGATTGGTGGCAGTATCTCCGCGGTGCTCCCCCAGACGGTGACCAAGGCCGGCCAGTCGATCGACTTCCCGGGCTTCGATGATGTCACGTATGGGACCACGCCGTTGTTCCTGCGGGCGGCCGCGACATCCAGCCTGCCCGTCAGTTACCGGGTTGTTTCCGGGCCGGCAACAATCGATGGCGAGATGCTCCACATCACGGGGATCGGAACCGTTGTCATCGAAGCCACTCAAGCGGGTGACGAGGACTACAATGCCGCCACACCCGTGCGCCAGACTTTCCACGTGAATCCGGCGACGCTCACCTTTACCGCTAATGATCAGTTCGTCCAGTTCGGTGGGCCAGCACCACAATTGACGGGCACATTCAGCGGATTCATCAACGGCGATGGCATCGGCAGTGTCACGACGAATCCGACTCTGACGGTCGTTGGCACCGTCGGAGACGCGGGGACTTACGTCATCACTGGCAGCGGCGGTCAAGCAGGCAATTATGCGATCCAGTACGTCGCGGGAACGCTCAGTGTCGTCCAGGCGTCCACTAACGTCACGTTGGTCGCTACAGCTCACAACACGGTCTACGGTCAGGCGGTGACACTCATCGCGACCGTCGCCAATGCCGACGGGACTGGAACGCCAACCGGAATGGTCTCGTTCTACGACGGCGAGGTGAAGCTGGATACCGTGTCCCTGGTGGATGGCAGTGCCGGTCTGATTCGCAGCGATTTGGGCGTCGGCACGCATGTCATCTCGGTCCGCTATGAAGGGAATACGAACTTCCATGCGAACATGTCGGACGGACAGCTCATCACCGTGTCTCAGGATGCGAGCACGATCGCGCTTACGATTCCCAACACCCCTGGGGCCGAAGCACTGACGGTCACGGCCCATGTCACTGCCGTCTCACCAGGCGCTGGAACTCCCACCGGCGAAGTCACCTTCCTCGACGGTGACACCGTGATTCAGGTCGTCATGCTCACCAACGGTTCGGCGAGCCTCGCCGTCGGCGCCGGGGTGGCCGCGCAACTAACGGTCCAGTATTCCGGCGATGTCCAATTCCTGCCGAGTCTCTTGCAGGGGCGATTGTCGGGAGATGCCTTGGTTGCAGTCAGTCTAAACGCGTCGGCCGGAACCGTGGTCATCGGCACGGAGTCCACCTTGTCGGTCGATATCACTCCCGCAGACAGCGACACAGAACCGGCCGGAATGGTCCAGTTCCTGGACGGCACTACGGTGCTCCAAACGGTCCAGGTTGTGGATCGAACCGCCAGCTACACCACCAGTCTGGGCCTTGGCCAGCACACTCTGACCGCCGTGTATCTCGGTGACGATGGATTCCAGGCGAGTTCGAACGCCGTGTCCGCCACGGTCAAACCAGTCGATGACTTCGCCCCCGTGTTTACTTCACCCACGGCCTTCAACGTGAATGAAAACAATTCGGCCGTGGGCACCGTGATGGCCACGGATGCGGACTTGATCCCGCAGACGGTCACCTACCGCATTACCGGTGGAGCGGATGCGGCGAGATTCTCGCTCACCAGCGGCGGCACATTGACGTTCAGCACCCCGCCCGACTTCGAGATTCCCACGGACGCCGGTGCCAACAACATCTATGAACTGGAAGTCACCGCCGACAATGGGGTGAGTCTGACGATGGTGCAGAACCTCGTCATCACGGTCAATCCGGTCAATGACAACGCCCCGGTCTTCTCCACCACAGCGACATTCTCGATACCCGAAAATACTACCGCGGTGGAGACCGTGGGCGCCACCGATGCCGACTTGCCGGCTCAGTCGATGACATACTTCTTCAGTGGCGGCGCGGATGCCGGCCGGTTCGCGATGACCAACGCCGGAGTCCTGTCCTTCCTGTCGGCGCCCGACTTTGAAGTTCCCCTGGATGCCAACGCCAACAACATCTACGAGGTGCAGGTCACTGCCAATGACGGGAATGGAAACACGACGGTGCAGAACATTCAGGTCACGGTGACACCGGTCAACGACAATCCTCCCGTGTTCACAACAGCAGCAGCGTTCAATGTTGCTGAGAACCAGACTGCGGTGGGAACGCTTGTCGCCACCGACGCCGACCTGGCACCGGAAACGGTCACCTACCGGATTTCCGGCGGAGCCGATGCGTTAATGTTCAAGGTGTCGAGCAACGGTGTCCTGACGTTTGCGTCAGCGCGTGACTTCGATACCCCGACGGATGCTGGTCTCAACAATGCCTACGAGGTGCAGGTCACGGCCGACGATAACAATGGCGGAACGACCACGCAAAATCTGACGATCACGGTGACGCCGCTGAATGATAATTCGCCGGTGTTCGCCACAGCGGCCGGTTTCAGCATCGCGGAAAACCAGACCGCGGTCGGAACGGTCGCCGCCACTGACGCCGACTTGCCGGCCCAGAACCTGCAATTCAGCATTTCGGGCGGAGCGGACGCCAGTCATTTCTCGATCACCGCTGGAGGCGTGCTGACGTTTGTCACCGCTCCTAACTTCGAAAGCCCCGGGGACGCAGGAGCCGGCAACACTTATCACCTGCAGGTCACGGCGAACGACGGCGAGGGTCAGATGACCACCCAGAACGTCACCGTGACCGTGACGAACGTCAGCGAGTCACCCGTCCTCGCGGGCGGATCAGGCACTGTCACTTACAAGAAGTCGCAGCCACCCGTCACCCTGCTGCCCAATGTGACCGTGCAATCAGGAGTTGGAACCGCAGCGCTCGGCCGGCTGGTGATCAGCGTGTTTGTTCCGAAGAAGGGCTCGCTGGCCGACTACGGCATCCCGGAAATCGGGGCCTTGGGCCTCTTCGGAACTTCCGGCCCCACCGACTTCCGCAAATCAGGCGGCACGTACAAGATCACAGTCGAACTGCGAGGCGCAGCCAGCGCTCAGCAAGTCCAGGACTTCCTGCGCAGCATCACCTACAGCTCGAAGCAGATGGACCCGGCCAAGAAACCCCTCGGCCGGAAAATCGAAGTCCAGGTCTTCAACCTCGAAGGGTCTGGTACACCGAGCAACGTGATGACGACCCACATCCTGGCGAAGAAAAAGTAGTGCTTCGTCGCGTCCGGTCTTTAGCCAACGTCATCTCTCGGCGACCAATGGGGGCAATTCGTCGCTACCAACCGGTCAACGCAAAACGCCGAGAGGACTTTTCCTCTCGGCGTTTTTGCTTTTCGACTTATCTTCAGAGGCATCCCAGTTCCAGAGATGTCTCGAATGCTCGACTTCGGGGAAGAGCAGTAATTCAGAGAACATGTTCCCTTGCAAGCAATTTCGCTCAGCCAACCTCGAGACTCCCTTATCGGTTGCATTCCCTCACACTCAACCGTAGCATCGTTACCGCGTGTTCACATTGGGACGGCTTTCCGATGTTCGCTCTATCTGAGGATCCCCACCCGTGCCGGTTGATGCCAAGCCTTTGTTTCGTCCCGATGTCGTGCGGAATCATGTTGCCCGTTTCAAATTGCCCGCTCACGTCGCACAATTCCAACCCAAGCTGGATGAAGGGGCAAAGCTGATCAAGTCCAAGAAAGCGGACAAGCTGACTGAAAAGCAGCTTCTGCCCGATTTCCTGACAGACTTCTTTTGCACTCTGTTGGGATATTCCGGGCCGGCCACGGGAGCGGATCGCTACCGAAGCCGACATCAACGCACGCGTCTATAAACTCTTCAATCTGACGCCAGACGAAATCAAGTTGCTACAACGCGAAGTCGAACATTGAACAAGTTATTTGGCCATACCAACCTACAAATCAATAGGAAGACTCCATGGGCTACCGGGCAGAGACCATCGTGACGACCGTCAATCGTCTGAACGTACAATATTTTCTACCGGCAATTCAACGAGAGTTTGTCTGGCGAACACCACAGATTGTGCAGTTGTTTGATTCGATTATGCGCGGCTACCCGATCAGCTCGTTTCTTTTCTGGGAACTGCAACCACAGAATTACGACAAATGGGAAGCTTACACATTCATCACAAAGGCGACTCAGGGCGGAACACACAACCAAATTGCCAACACCAATGGAGTGAGCCAGCTCACTCTAGTTCTAGACGGTCAGCAACGATTGACGTCATTGCTGCTCGGTCTGAAGGGCACGTATGTCGCGAAAAAGAAATACAAGCGTTTAAACAAT
>JAQGHS010000249.1 GCA_028291605.1 Planctomycetaceae bacterium
GTGGAAGAAGAATCCGGGGGCTTACGCCGCCCGGCTCACCTAGTGCCTCGCGCGGAGACCAACACGGATGTTAGACAACAACTTGCTACCGCGTGTGCCGCCCGATTGCTGCCTGGGAATTGATCCCGGGCTGTGCCGGACCGGCTACGCCCTGCTCCAACGCGGTCCCCACGGTCCGATTCTCCGCGAAGGGGGCGTGATCCGGTCCAACTCCAAGCTGACGCTCGCCGAACGTGTTCTCGAACTTGCCGAGGGTTTGCGCGAAGTGATGCGCGAATATCAGCCGCAAGTGATGGCCATCGAACAAGTCTTTTCGACGGTCCAGTTTCCCAAGACGGCGATCCTGATGGCGCACGCTCGGGGAGTCATCTTGCTGACGGCGGCCGAGCACAAGGTGTCGGTCGTGGATTACTCGCCGCGGCAAATCAAGCGGATGCTGACTGGCAGCGGCAAGGCGTCGAAGGAACAGGTTCAACACGCCGTGAAGAACGAACTCGGCCTGGAAAAGATTCTCGAGCCGAATGACGTGGCCGACGCGTTTGCCGTCGCGCTGTGCCACTATCACACGGCTCGTTCACTGCCAATGCGCGAGTGCGGTTGATCTGCCGTGTCTCCAGGCCCGTCTCACGCACGGTTTCACTTCACCAACTTCCAGCCCGCCTCGGTGACCTCCAGCCCCGTGTGGCCGCGATGTTCATCGTAGACTTTTTGCATCTCTTCGATCGAATCAAAGTAGCCCACGACGAATGCGGCACTGAATGATTGGCCGGCCTTGATGGGACGTCCGCCGAATTCTTCGATCATGCAGATATAGCCGCGTTGGTGACACCAGGCCTCGGAGACGACATCCGGCTGCAGCGTCATTCCTGCCAGCCACGGACCTTCCTTGCCCGTCTGCGGATCGCGCGTGTGATAGGCGCGAATGAATCGTTCGGGCAGCTTGGTCACGCCGCGCGTATAGAGCAGCTTTTCGTCCGGAGCAAAGTCCTTCAGGAACTCCTCGGGTTTGATCTGCCCCAGATAGCTGAGGTAGACCTCGCTGAACGTGTCGCCACGGTTGTGCTTAATGTGCCCGGGCAGATCGATCCGCAAGAACATGGCCGGGCTGTCGTTCACCGCAGTGATTTTGTCACTCGAAATGAAGTACCGCTTGCCGGCCGGGAAGACGATGGTCTGTTCCCACAGCGATCCGGTCTGTTTGCCGGGAGCCGCGAGCGTATAGCGATAACTTTGCTTGATCGCAGTAAAATCCTTACCGCGGATCACCTTGGGTGTCAGTTGTTTGGCCTGGGTGCAGATCTGGGGGCCCTCGAGCGACCGCTTCGCCGTTTTGCCGTGGTGAGGATTGTTGAAAACATACTTCAAATCCCCTTTCAATTGGTCACGGTACGCTTCATCGGAACCGGGCTCCATAATCCAGTCGACGATATCCAGACCAAACCCCAGATCATGCTGGCCAGTCTTCTTATCCACCAGAGATCCGGACTCGATCCCCGAAACATACCCACGCTTCTTAACCGCGGCCGAGAGCTCTGGTGTGACCAATTGAATGCGGTCGTCGTCTTCGGTGATGCGATGGTTCAACTCTCCATCAGCTCCCCGAACGCCCGGAGCCGTCAACAGGGCGACGATACTCAGCAGAACACACAGGCGAACACCACGCTGTAGAAGTAAGCTCACGATTGATTCCTTCGGTTCATGACGAGTTCCCGTCCATCCACACCAGCCTCAGGGGAATGATCAGGCTTAACGCTCGTGATTGCAACCAATCGCGGTAAACTGACCGGCCTATGTGTGATTGGTCACTGGTCCAAGTCGACATTCAGAAAGAAGTTGACCAACTCCACCGGCACATGTATCGTTACGAACACTGAGTCGCAATGAGCATCTGTCAGGTGCAACGATCGACTGTGCCCTCGTTCCATCACAACGGCGAGTATTCCCAGCTGCTGGACTTGCCTCCCGTGCAATGCAGGCTCGCATTGCACCCAGCGTATTTCACGTCCGTTTTAAGGCAGCGACGATGGCGTCACAATGGTTTTTGAAGACCAGCGGGGGCGACGAAGCGGGGCCGATCTCATTCCAGGGCCTCGCCGACTTGGTGCGCTCCGGTGAAGTCATCGAAGGCGATCTGGTGCGACCGGATTGGAATGCCGAGTGGCAGCGAGCGGATCGAGTCGTGGGCCTGTTTTACATGGCCCGCAACTCGCTGACCGCGGTTGAGCCAGATGATCCGCCGGTCGCCATGATTCCCGACGAGACCGCGACAGTCGAGACGCCACCAGAAGGCACCGTCGAACCACCCGGCTGGATGCGGCGGATCTTGTATCTGATCCATTCTCCCGGGGCGCGGCCCGCCAAAAGTGAAGCCGCCGCCGGGACGATCGGGCCGCCGCTCATGCAGTCGTCGGTCGCCACCGACGCGCCCGAGACGGCCGCGGGATTGGCGCCTCAAGTCGAGTCGGAATCGACCTTCGATCCAGCGCTGGCCGGGACAAGCAGTGCCGAGTGGTCGAAAGCCATGGACGCAGCCTTGGCTCACACCGAGGCTCGCACGTCCGGTACGAATGCCACAAGGAAGACAGGCCTGTTACGGAGACTCTTCGGCTGGGTGGAGAACCGGCAGTTTCGAATTGCCTTCCGAGTGGTCGTGGCAATCGTGTGCGCGACTCTCGTCGTCCGCGAAGTCGACCGGCGGTCAATTCGCGAAACATTAATCGCTGACCGCGTCAATTTCTTGTATGAGCAACAGGTGACCCGACGACTGCGCGGCCCCCCCAGCGACTGGCAAACGCGCAGACGAGCGCGAGACATCCGCGCGCCTGCGGAGCCCCTGCGTTACTTTCCGTACGTGGGCGAATGCGACAAATTCTATTATTCAACCCTGCTGATCGGTCTCGCCGTGGCCACCGGAGTTGCCGCGTATTTGACCGTGTGGTTCTTTGACGGGTACTTCACTTGGAAGTTCTACGTCCGATCCGGGAAATTTGCTTAAGGACGGCAAATAAAACATTCCATTGATCAAAAGAGTGTGAACCACGAATCACACAAATGACACGAATTGAAATCCTGAAAACTGCAGGCCAAGGAACCGCACTCCGTATTCAAAATTCGTGTCATTCGTATTATTCGTGGTTCAAATGACACTCTCGCGCACTCGATAAGCCACGATGTTCAGGCTTTAATCTAAGAATGCCTGAAAAAACGAGATCGCCGTCAAGTTTGAGTCGCAATGAAGTCGCGGATCAAGTTGGCCCTCGCGTTCCGCGCAAAGGGACTTTTCAAACCTCGTCCAGCTGCTTCTCAAATGAATGAGCTCCCCACAATAGATACAGCGGCGGTAGCAGGAAGAGGTTTAGAAATGTCGATGTCACCAGGCCGCCGATGATGACCACCGCCAGCGGGTATTCGATCTCGTGTCCTGGTTTGTTGCCGGAAATGGCGAGCGGTAGCAGGGCCAGTGCTGTCGTGAGGACGGTCATCAGAATGGGTGCCAATCGCTCCTCGGCTCCGCGCAGGATGAGTGCCAGGCCGAATGCCTCGCCCTCAACCTCCTGCAAGTGGCGGTAGTGACTGACCAGCATAATGCCGTTGCGGGCGGCGATTCCCAGGACGGTGACAAATCCGATCAGCGATCCGAGTGACAGCACCCCACCCGCCATCCAAGCCGCAACGACGCCGCCAATCAACGCGAACGGAATCGTCAGGCAGACCATCAGCGTCAGCCTGACCGATTGGAAGTCGATGTACAGAATCAGCATGATCCCCAACAGCGCGATCGCACCCAGGCCCAGCAGACGCTGTTGTGATTCCTGGCGAGCCGTGTATTCGCCGAGGAATTCCGGGTGATATTCACGTTCGAACGGCACCGCACTCACGGCCGCTTCGATGTCGCGGGCCACCGAGCCCAAGTCTCGCCCCTGCGCATCACAGGTCACGTCGATCCGCCGCGAGCCTCCTTCACGCTTCACTTCGTTGGGAGCCGGAACAATCGCCACCTCGGCCACATCTTTCAGAGGAATCTGTGCTCCGGTTGGCGTATCGATCCGCAACTCGCGTAACGACGCGAGATCAACACGCGAACTCGCGGCACCCCACACGACGACGTCGAACTTCTTTTGGTCTTCGTAAATCTCACCCACCTTGGTACCGCGGAGTAGCGTCGTGACGGCCCTTCGCACCTGGCCGGGGGTCAGGCCGAAGCGCTCTGCGGCCGATGGTCGCAGGCGGACCTCGACCATGGGGACTAACACCTGGGACTCGACCTTCAGATTGTACACGCCCGGGATCTTGCCCATGACGGCGGCGACCTCTTTGCCCTTGTCTCGCAGTTTTTCGAGTTCGGGCCCGTAGATGCGGACGACGATACTCGAACTGGCACCCGTTAGCACTTCCTTCACGCGCTCTCGCAAAAACGTGAGCAGATCGCGATACAGGCCGGGATAGCCATCGACTGCCGCCTGGATCTTGGCGACCGTTGGCCCGTATTCCACATCCGGGTCAATGCTGATCCACAGCTCAGTGAAGTTCGGCCCGACGACTTCATCCGCCACTTCGGCGCGGCCAATATGACTGCCGAAATTCCGGACGCCGGGGATCGCACGCAACTCGCGACTGGCGAGAACGGTGATGCGGTCCATCGCCTCGATTGAGGTGCCCGGCTTCTCCACGAAGTGCATCAGGAAATCGGTCTCCTGAAAGTTGGGCAGGAATTCCTGCCCCAGGGTGTTGACCAGGGCATATGTCAAACTAAATGCCACTGCCAGAAACACGAGTGCCGATTTCGGTCGCTGGACGAACCAGGGTAACACCGCGTGATAGGGAATCTTGATCCAGCGTGTCAGCGGTGGTTCGGTGGCGGAGCCTCGTCGCTTACCGAGGATCAGCAGCGACAGTGCCGGCGTGACGACCAAGGCCACGACCAGGGAGGCCAAAATCGCCACGACGTAACCGATGGCCAGGGGTCGGAAGAAAGCTCCTGGCAGCCCCTCCAGGAAGAAGATCGGCAGGAAGACCAGCACGACGATCAGCGTGGCGTAAACCACAGCGCTGCGGACTTCCAGTGAGGCTTCCAGAACAACTCGGAAAGCGGACTTGGGTTTCGGCAGATCGTGATTCAGCCGCAGACGGCGAATGATGTTTTCCACATCGATAATGGCATCATCGACGACCTCGCCCAGGGCGATGACCAGCCCGGCAATGATCATTGTGTTGATGGTCAGCCCCCACCAATAGAGGACGACGACAGTCGCCATCAGCGACAGGGGAATGGCGGTCAAGCTGATGACGGCGGTCCGCCAATCGAACAGAAAGGCGATCAGCACCATCACGACCAACACGCAACCGGTGATCAGGGCGTGGGTCAGATTGTCCATCGAGCGTTCGATGAATGTCGCGGGGCGGAAGATCGTGGGATCGAGGTCCACGTCTTTCAATCCCGGCTTGAGTGCATCGAGCGCAGATTCGACTTTACGAGTCACCTCCAGCAAGTTGGCCGCGGGTTGTTTCTCCACAATCAACAGCAAGCCGGGGACATCGTTGATAATGGCATCACCAATTGGCGGCGGCGAGCCGATGGTCACATGAGCCACATCCCCCAGGCGGAGCGTCGCCCCGTCGCGGTGGGCGACGACCGTACTGGCCAGATCCTCGGGGCCGGTGATCGGCGACAATTGGCGGACCGCCAGGCGCTGATTGGGCGTATCGACGAAGCCACCGGCGTCGAGCACCACGGCATCGGCGGCCGACTTCAACACCATGTCCAGCGTGACTTGATGAGCTCGCAGGCGGTCGGCATCGACCAAGACCTGCAACTGTTTATCGCGTTGACCCCAGATCGCGACATTGGCTACGCCCGGGATCGCCATCAACCGCGGCCGGATCGTCCATAACGCCAATTCCGTCAAGTCACGCTGCGACAGTTTTGTTGACGTCACGCCGATCTTCATCATGCGACTCAGCGAAGACAGCGGCTGCATGATGACCGGCGGCCGGGCCACGGTAGGGAGACGCGGAGACTCCACGGCCAATCGTTCTTGGACCACCTGCCGGGCTCGGTAGAGTTCCGTGCCTTCCTGCAAATTCAAACGGATCGACGAGAGCCCCAGGACCGATTTGGAACGAATCGTGTCGAGTCCCGGCGTGCCGATCAGCGCATTCTCCAGTGGAAATGTCACGAGATTCTCGACTTCTTCCGCCGAGAGTCCAGGGGCTTCCGTCTGGATTTCCACGTACGGAGGGGCGAATTCGGGGAAGACGTCGAGCGGCATATGGGGTACGAGTCGCAGTCCCACGACGATCAGCAGCACCGATAAGGCCACCACGGCGATTCGCAATCGTAGAGCCGTTTCTACCAGCCAACCCATAACCAAAGTCCTTTGAACAACCTGCAATCAGCCGGAACGCGCTAGTGTCCGGTTCGTGAGCGGCACGGCGCTAGCCGCCGGTTCTTCGAACAGCGCTGACACACAGAACCGGTGGCTAGCGCCATTCCGCTCACAGGAGAAGAGCCATTTCGATATCGCCTCACCGCCGATTACCTACGACATCATCACTTCGCGAATCCGAACTCCGTGCCGGCGAGCTCCGCGGCTCCGGCGGTCACCAGTTTGGTTCCCGTCGCCGGCCCGCGGACCAGCGTGCCCCAGCCGTCTCGGACCCAACCGACTTCCACGCGGCGACGTACAAACTTTCCTTCGGCGAGTTGTTCATAGACCCACTGACTGCCGTAGATGTCATGGATGACGGCGGCCCAGGGGAGCACGCGTTGCTCGGGATTCCCCTTCAGAGTCAGGTGCGCCGTCACGCGTTGTCCGGGGCCAAATTCCCGCTTGGGGTTCTGCAGCTCGTAATAGATGTCGACAGCCGAAGCCAGCGGGACGGCGGTTGGCGGCAGATCGATCGGCTGCGCCAGAACTTCCTCGGCAGTGTGTAGTCCATCCAGTTGCGTCAGTCTTGCCGGCTGAGTCTTATCCAATTCATCCACGTCGCCGACATAGACGGGGACTTTGACCCACAGCACGTCGTCATTCATGATCTCGAACAAGGGCGCACCGGCCGCGATCATCTCCCCCGCGCGAACTTGCGTCGTCCGCACGAATCCGGTCAGCGGCGAGGGAATCGTGAGTGGTTTCAAGGTGCCGGCCGCTTCATCCAGATTGATGGCGTCAACAAGTTTTTTGCGGGTCATGGAGGCCTGCAGAGTTTTCTCGGCGAGTAGTTGCTGGGCTTTCGCCTCGTCTACCGCCCGGATGGTGCCCGCTTGATCGCGCAGCAGTCGCTCGGCCCGGGCCAAGGCAATTTGCGCGGCTTCAACCTGGACCTGCGCTTGTTGCACCAAACCTTCGGCGTCGATTCTCGCTTGGGCGACAGTGTTGCGGGCTTCGGCAAAGCGAATGCGTTCGGCGGGTGTCAACACGGACCGTTCCGGTGACAACATGGGCAGCAGTTCCAATAACGGTTGTTTCTCAGTGACGCGCTGCCCGATGAGAGGGAAGGCGCGATCGGCAGGGAGTTGCAGCGTACCGGTCAGGGGGGCCGCGACAATCACCGAGGCCCCGGTCGGCAGCACAATGTCGCCGCCATAGGGTCGCACTCGCGGCATGGAACGCATCTGCACGGCGACCGTTTCCAGCCCCAGCCGTTTCACGGCGGCCGGTGCCAACTCGATCGTGTTGAGTTGAGACTCAGACACGATCGTCGCCTTGGCCGGAAGCGCTGCCGACTTTTTCGTTCCCGAAGGGTGACGATCAGCGCTCCTGAACAGCCAGACCAGAGACAAGGCGGTCAGCAGGGTGACCATTAACAGGTTCTTCCACACGCAATAGACTCCTTGACGTTCGATTCACAGGCTGCGCGAATCCCTGTCGGCGACGATCTCGATCCGTGCTACCGACAACCGCAGCGATTGGGAAGTTTAACGCACGCGACGCACCGCGTCCGAATGCCGACCACGCAGGTTAACGTAAGTTAATGATGCGGTGCGATGGTCGCGACAATTTCGCATCGAATTAACGAATTTGAGCAGGTCGCCTTCCTCAATCAGACCCGCCGCCATCCCCTTCGATCGTGCCTCGTTGTTGCAGAAACTTGGCCAGAAGGTCGCAAATCAAGGCCCAGGCGAGGCCTGCGGACCAGCCTGCCAGGACGTCCGAGGGATAGTGCACCCCCAGATAGACGCGGCTGACGCCCACCATGAGGGTCAGGATCACGGCGATGGTCAAGCAATAGGCTTTTAATATTCTCTTGTGAACGAACTGAGTCAACAGAGCTCCGAGAGTCAGAAAGACCGTGGCTGACAGCATGGAATGTCCGCTCGGAAACGAACTCGTAAAGACGAGGGACAGATGGGGTACCAGGCTGGGGCGCGGACGGTCGAACAGGTTTTTCAACACGGTTACGAAGATCATTCCACCCAGGGTCGAGCCGACCACGAGCCACATGGCTCCATACATTCGCCGCAGGCCCAAAAAGCCGGCGACTCCCAGCGTGAGCATGGTCAAGACAGTCACTCCCCCCAGTGCCGAGATATCCCGCACAGCCTCAACTAATGAGTGCGGTCCGATCGGTACTGCCAGATCGTCAGGATTCCGGAACGCGCGCAACAGCCAGGCATCAAAATGGAAATCGCGCTGATCCGAAACTCGGTCCGCCAGGGCCGCGAATGCCCAGATCGCCAGCGTGGCAACTAACAAGCTGAATAACACCATGCGATCGTGCTGTCCGATCCAGTTGAATAACTGAGACAGGACCTTGACCGGTTTCGCCACGGCCGGGTCCGGCGCGGCCGGGCTCGGCGGCTGCGGGGCCTGAGGCGTATTCGACACATGTTTGTCGGTGTCGGGCATAGCTTTTGCCGGGCATGTTGGGGAAGATTGGCCGACCAGTCACCTGCGACGCACAGAGCACTCGGTTCTATTACGAGTATAAGTTGGAGCGACATGAAGGCAATAGTCCTACTCAACGGCGCCGCCGGCACCATCGCCGCGTGGGACCGCTCACGAGGAGACTCTGCCGTCGCGGAAGCGCTGGCTGCCGCGGGTATTGACGCTGAGATTCGGCTGATACCGGGAGCAGATCTGCAGTCCGCAGCCACAATCGCGCTGAGTTCGAACATCGACGTGTTGATTGTCGGCGGCGGCGATGGAACGCTGAGTACCGTGGCCGGAGTCCTGGCGGATCAACGCGTCCCGTTGGGGATTCTGCCGCTGGGGACTCTGAATCATTTCGCGAAAGACCTGGGGATTCCGCTCGATCTCGGTGCAGCTGCGAAAGTGATTGCTGCGAATCACGTCATGCAGATTGATGTTGGGGAATTAAACGGGCGAGTGTTCGTGAATAATTCTTCATTGGGAATTTATCCCTACATGGTGCGTGATCGGGACGCACAGCGTAAACGTCACGGGTTCAGTAAATGGGTCGCCATGCTGTACGCGATGTTGAAAGTCTTTCGCCGCTTTCCGCTCGTCGAGGTCAAACTCACCACGGACACTGCCTCGTCACTTCGTAAGACGCCGCTCGTGTTTGTGGGAAACAACCGCTATCAGCTCGATTTATTCAATCTGGGAACACGAGCCTGTCTGGATCGCGGCGAACTTTCCCTATACGTGGCGAACGCCCAGAGCCGGTGGGGAATGTTTAAACTGATCGTACGAGCCATGTGCGGCAGTCTCCAACAGGCTCGCGATTTCGAAACGCTCTGCCTGACGAACTGCACGATTGGGGCTCGTCGGCACCACTTGCATGTCGCCGCGGATGGCGAGGTCCTGGGACTGAAACCACCCTTGCACTACTGTATCCGTCCGGGGGCCCTGCGAGTTTGCGTGCCTCGCACGACCGCTCACACCCTTACCGGAACCGATGAATTGCCCGACAGCCCAATTGTGGAGCAGATGCCATGAGGCGGATTGCTCATATTTCTGATCTCCACTTTGGAGCCGAGGATCCCCTGGTCGCCGAGGGGCTGCTGGAAGATCTCGCGCGACCATTACCCCATCTGGTGGTGGTCAGTGGCGACTTGACGCAACGTGCCCGCCAGAGTCAGTTCATCGCCGCCCGCAGTTACCTGGATCGAATTGCCGTGCCCCAGTTGATAGTGCCGGGGAATCACGACATTCCGCTGTATAACGTGGTGGCTCGATTTACCCGCCCATTGGCTCGCTACCGGCACTACATCACGCCCGAGCTGCATCCGTTTTATCACGATGAAGAAATCGCTGTTGCCGGAATTAATACCGCTCGCTCTGACACGTGGAAGGAGGGGCGAATCTCGCACGTTCAAATTGAAAGATTGCGGGCGCAGTTTGATGCGGTCTCGCCCCGTTTATTTAAGGTGCTCGTCTGCCATCATCCGTTCATTCCACCCGCCGGTGATAAGCAGTCGGCCGTGGTGGGCCGCGTGCGCGAGGCCCTGCGGACACTCGAAGCCAGTCATTGTGCCTTGATCCTGTCGGGACATCTCCATCTGGCCTACAACGGCAACGTTCAACCGCACCATTTGGAGATCACGCGCTCGATTCTCGTGGCCCAGGCGGGAACGGCGATCTCGCACCGCCGGCGGGATGAGCCCAATGCCTATAATCGAATCACATTGGACGGGGACACGCTGTTGCTGGAAGTACGCGGCTGGGATGGCCACCAGTTTGCCACCACCGCCAGCTGGAATTTCCGGCGGGTTGAGAATGGCTGGTGTGAGTGATTGCGGTGTCGAAATACTTCGCCAAATCAGCCGCAGGGCGTTAGCCCCCGGTTCAAGAAACCAAGTCGAATCTAGCTCCGAACCGGACGCTAGCGCGTTCCGGCTGATTGGACGGGCACTTCTGCCGGCCTGCCTCTCGACTCTGGAGAGTCGGGCTACATGGCCGTCTTTTGTTTGGGTTTCTTCTCACCCTCTTTTACTCCAGCGCCTTTCCCTTCCTGCTGCTCGCTATGCGGAAACTCTCCGGTGGCTGCGAGGCCGGGGTTGTCGGGACTCGCCGAAGGATCCTTCTTCGGGCTGTCGGTTGTCTTCGGGGTGGTGGGCATGTTTCTGCTCCTGTTGGTACTCGCTGCCGGCTCGTAGCCGATGTCACTTAATACAGATGCTGGCAGCATCTATCACGGGACCGAGTTGAGCGCACGACATCCACGATGCACGCTGGACGATCAACTTGTCCGACCAGAAATATCGCCGTTGCGCAACTCGCCCCTCCGCAGCGTCTTGCTTTCCGCTGCGGTAGAACAAGGATAAACTCCTGAAAGCTGCAGTCTGCTGGTTTCATTTCTGAACCGTCAGGCTGCGATTCGCTCGAACCTGGATCACCTTCAGAGAGAAAATACCATGCCGGTAATCAGAAATTGCCTCGCGACCATCCTGGGGTGCTGTCTCGCCTTCGCCACTTTCAGTCCGGCCGAACTTCCAGCTCAGGCCAAAACGACGTTGACTGCTGCCGTCCAGCCGTTCGTCGAGCGTGAGGAATTAGCCGGAGCCGTGATGCTGGTCGCCGACCGTGAGAAAGTCCTGGCTGTCGAAGTTGCCGGGTCCGCGGATGTGGCGGGTAAGAAGCCGATGCAGGCGGATTCGATCTTCTGGATTGCGTCACAGTCCAAGCCGATTACGGCTGCCGCGCTGATGATTCTGGTCGACGAAGGCAAAGTGAATCTGAATGATCCCGTCGACAAGTACCTGCCGGAATTCCGCGGCCAGATGTTCGTCGCGGAGAAGGATGACAACCACAAATTGTTGCGCAAGCCGACACATGTGCCGACCATCCGCAATTTGCTGTCTCATACCAGCGGCATGCCGTTCAAATCGGCCATTGAAGAACCGACTCTCGACGCGCTGCCGCTCAGCGTCCGGGTCCGCACCTACGCCATGACGCCGCTCGATTTCGATCCCGACACCAAGTATCAGTACAGCAATGCCGGCATTAACACCGCAGCCCGTGTGATTGAAGTTGTCACGAATACGCCGTTCGAGAAATTCCTGGACGAACGGCTGGTGAAACCGCTGGGCATGAAGGACACGACGTTCTCACCGAGTGCCGAACAGGTCGCCCGCATTGCGAAGTCATACAAACCCGGCAAAGGGAACGTGGGCCTCGAGGAAACCACCATCGGACAATTGCACTATCCGCTGACTGACCATGCCGAGCGATTTCCGATGCCGGCCGGCGGACTATTTTCCACCGCTCATGATGTCGCCCACTTTTATCAGATGCTGCTGAATGGTGGTCAGTTCGCAGGCAAACGCATTCTGTCCGAGGCGGCGGTCAAAGAACTCACCACTCGCCAAACTCCCCCCGGAGTGAAGGAGAGCTACGGCCTGGGCTTCAGCGTCTCCAGTGATTCATTCGGTCACGGTGGAGCATTCTCAACAAACTCGACCGCCGACACCAAACGCGGGCTGATCTTCGTGTGGCTCGTGCAGCACGCGGGTTTTCCGGGTGAAGGGGGCAAGAGCCAGGATGCATTCCGCAAGACCGCGAATGAGGCCTTCGCACCGGTGACGAAGTAGTCGCGGCAGAAGTCGTGGCACGGGTCTCAAATGATGAAACAGCACAACATCGAGCGAAGGTGTTCGTCCGGCTCTTGTTACAGGTCGCAAAGTCGGTTGTCGTATGAATTCCCCAAAGGGGATACGTCAAATAGCCTAGGGTTGCCGCGACTCGCGGCTACCCTAGGTGTGCGATGAGCGAGTTTCATCAACCCCAACGGGGTTGCGTCCGAAGGTCCGTGACGCAACCCCGTTGGGGTAGGATTCCTCCATCCTGACCTGACCTAGGGTAGCCGCGGGACGCGGCAACCCTAGGCT